>NZ_JACOOT010000004.1:0-116304 GCF_014287535.1 Blautia segnis
ATTTACGATCAGGAGCAGCCGGATGGCAGATTCCTGAAGCACATAAAGTTCCGTTTTCCGGTGTATTTTGGAGACAGGGAAACACAGGAACTTTGTTGGGACAACGAAAGTACCGTTGAAACTGTCATATTACCATATCTTCCAATGGAGATATTATGGCATGCAGAAGGGTGACAGACAGTAAAGTGGCCAATATTTTTGAAGACCGACTGGCAGACGTCTGGATCTGTCAGATGGAAAAATACAGAGATTATGATAAATTTGTAAAATGCAGCAAATGTGAACTTAAAGCATGGTGCCGGGGATGTCCGGCAGTTGCCAATGGAACAAGCGGTAACTTTTATGGAGCTGATCCGCAGTGCTGGAAGACTAGAAATGAGATTACCGGGGAGATATTGGAGGAGCGATAAGATGGATTTAGCAACATGTCTGAAAAAAATGAAATTGGTGGGAGTGCTTGCATTTGCAACAGTGGACAGTGAAGGAGCACCACAGATACGGAATATCAGCGCGATTCATTATGAGCCGGATGCACTCTATTTTTTCACCGCCAGAGGTAAAAATTTTTGTAAAGAATTAATGGAAGATGGCAGGGTTCAGATTCTTGCTTATACCAAATACAAAGAAATGATTCGGTTGTCTGGAAAGGCTTACGCAGCAGCAGAGAATGAACAGAAAAAATGGATGGACATTATTTTTGAAGAGCAGCCATATCTTGCTAATGTATATCCAGGGGATACAAGAGAAATCGGAATTATTTTCTGTATTGATAAGGCGGAAGTGGAGTATTTTAATCTTGGCGTAAATCCAATTTTCCGGGAGACATATATTCTGGGAGATATAAGTGTAAAAGAAAAGGGATATTACATAACGGAATCCTGTATCGGCTGCGGGAAATGTATGAGACATTGTCCACAGAAATGTATTGAGAAGGGAACACCTTTTGTTATCCGGCAGGAGCACTGTCTGCACTGTGGAAACTGTTATGAAAACTGTCCGGTGAAAGCGGTGATCAGGAAATGAATCAGGATGACAGAAGAAAATATTTAATTAAAGGATTATTGAAAGAGCGACCAGAGTATGAGAACATGCAGATCCCAACAGACACAAGTGAGCAGAAAATGCTGCTCAGATCGCTTATGAATATAAGAATGCCAGGGAAAATGGATCATGCATTTTTGCAGATTCAGGATGCATACCTTTCGGAAGAAAATGAGAAGAAAGGGATTGTTACATTGGCAGATATCAGGGAGGTTCAACCTGATCTTTCTATCTGGAAGGGTGATATTACAAGGCTTAAGGTGGGGGCAATTGTAAATGCGGCAAACAGCGGTATGACAGGATGCTATCATCCCTGTCATAACTGTATTGATAATTGTATACATACTTATGCAGGAATTCAGCTTCGGAATTATTGTAATGATATGATGATGAAACAGGGACACGAAGAACCGACAGGTCAGGCAAAAATTACTCCGGCATTCAATTTGCTCTGTGATCATGTGATTCATACAGTTGGTCCAATCGTACAGGGAAAGCTGACAAAGGAACATGAGCATTTACTGATATCCTGCTATGAATCGTGTCTTAGGATAGCTGATGAGAATGAGGTAAAGAGTATTGCTTTTTGCTGCATTTCAACGGGGGTGTTTATGTTCCCAAATAAAAGAGCTGCTGAGCTTGCAGTGCAGACAGTAAAGCAATATAAAGAAAAGACAAAATCAAAGATAAAGGTGATATTTAATGTTTTTAAAGAGGAAGATGAACGACTCTACAAACAGTTACTCGGATAAGATCTTACAGATAAAAGAAAAAATTGGGGAAGCAGATGCTGTTGTAATAGGGGCTGGTGCGGGATTTTCCACATCAGCCGGCTTTGTGTATAACGGTGAAAGATTTGAAAAATATTTTTCGGATTTCAGAAAGAAATATGGATTTTCCGATATGTATGCAGGAGGCTTCTACCCATATAAAACATTGGAAAAGCACTGGGGATACTGGTGCAGGTATATCTATATCAACCGTTATATGAATGCTCCCAGACCAGTATATCAGAACCTGTATGATCTGGTGAAAGAGAAGGATTATTTTGTTCTGACAACAAATGTGGATCATTGTTTCCAGAAGGCCGGCTTTGATAAAAACAGAATATTTTATACACAGGGCGATTATGGGTTGTTTCAATGTAGTGAGCCTTGCCATAAGGAAACCTATGACAATGAAGACAAGATTAAAAAAATGGTGCTGAGTCAGGGATTTCAGATAAAAGACGGGGAACTGCAAAAACCGGAAGACGGAGAAATAAAGCTTACGGTTCCGGCGGGGCTGATTCCATATTGCCCGCGTTGTGGTAAGCCAATGAGTATGAATCTTAGATCGGATCAGACATTTGTTGAAGATAACGGATGGCACCGGGCAGCAGAAAAGTACGAGAAATTTATACAGGATCATAAAAAGCAGAAAATAGTGTTCCTTGAACTTGGGGTAGGATATAATACTCCTGGTATTATAAAATATCCGTTTTGGCAGATGACAAGCACATTTCAACATGCATTTTATGTGTGTCTGAACCAGGGTGAAGCATATGCGCCGGAAGAAATAAGGAGAAAGTCTGTCTGCATGAATGAAGATATCGGAGTGGTTCTGAAAGAACTGTAGACTTGACAGACAGATTCGATTGGAGTTTTAGTATAGAATTGAATAACGGTAATAGAGAAAAAGTAATTAGAACATAATAATCCATTTTCAAGTAGCATAACTATATAAGGGGCTGTCGGGAAATAGACAGCCCCTTTGCCTGCTATTTCAAAAAATCATCAGCCGGAACCAAAATACATGCGCAAAAATTCTCCACAGGCTGGAAGCACTTGAGAATAAGCTGTTTTTGAAGCCGGGTACTATATGTCTGAAGGTGATAGCTTTTACCGTTTACTGCAACATCGGTATAAGCGGCCAGAAGCTTTTTATCATTTTGGGGAAATACCTGATAGAGAGAATGCCCCAGCACTTCTTCCGGCATTTTCTTTTCCAGAAAGAGCAGTTCTTTGTTACAATACCGGAACACGAAATCAATTCCGGCTCCGTTTTCGTTGAAAATAAGCTCGATCACGCAAAAGGCAAGGGGCATGTTATCCAATACGGAGAAACGTGTACAGATATCGGTGGATGTAATTTTGGAAAGCTCATGACGCAAAGCTTTGTTTAGCTGTTTATGGCTGGCGGCACCACGTTTACGACCTTCCAGACAGGTGCCGTCCAGCATGTGATAGGTACAGTTTTCTATGTATTTAATCTGTTCTTTGGCAACTACAGTTCCCTTATTGATGCAAATATAGTTATAAGGTCTAAGCTCCTTGAACAGGTCCTTCACTGTGATAAAAGTTTTTATTACACGTTCGTCAGTTGTATAGATACAAGTCTTATTATTCTGTCTAAGCAAATATTTGATATCATTAATATGGATATTATATTTCTTGAAAAACTTTAATACTTTCTCATCCATATAAATGCCCCTCCCGATTTTTATTGTAAGTATACCATATCTGTAAAGATTTGTCAGTATAAATTGAAGATATCCGGGTCAAAATATCAGGAACCTAATATAGGAAGGGGAAAATATCTTTAGATTCCAGAATTATTTGAAAAATAAGGCATTATACCGAAAATCGTTTAACCAGATTTGCAGAAACCTCGATTTTGCAGGTGTGCTGTCTTGGCTCTTCAATTTGGGAGAGCAATTCTCTGGCCGCAACCTGTCCCATATAATGCCTGGGGACGCTGATGGTAGTAAGCGCAGGATCAATAATGCGTCCTTCGGAAACATTGTCAAAGCCAACTACTGCAATTTGTTCCGGAATCTTGTAGCCCCGCAGGCGCAGAGCCTTGATGGTGCCGATTGCAATCAGGTCATTATCTGCGAAATAGCAGTCTGCCAGGGCATCGCCGCGGTCGATCACAGCCAGCATGTCTGCCATTGCACCATCAATAGACGGGGAAAGCTGGTGGATAATGCAGCGGGAACGAGACATTCCATTGGCATGGACTGCATGATAAAAGCCCTCAAGTCTTTCAGAAAAGTTACGAAGAGGATATGCAGACTGCAGATATCCAGGCTGTTTCATTCTGCGGCTGATCAGGTAATCTGTGGCCAGGTACGCTCCCTGGCGGTTGTTTGGGACTACATAATTGCAGTTCAGATTTTCAAAGTAAGCATCCAGAATTACTACCGGGAAAGGAAGCTTTAAAAACGGCCGAACCATTTCTTCACGCATTTCTGTACCAAATAAAATGATCCCCACACAATCTGTAGTTCGAAGATCTTCCAGATAATGCTCCAGGTTGTCCCTTTTCTCATAGAAGGTGATGACCTTCAGCTTGTAGTTGCCTTTTTGCACCATGGACTCCATGCCCTCAACCATTGCGTCAAAAATAGGGGAATAGGACATGATGGCATTATGGGAACGGTAGCTGACTGCATAGATGCTTCCGACTTTATTTTTCTTTAAAGAAAGCCTGGTAAAGTCATAGCCGTATTTCTCTGCGGCTTCTACTACCATGCGGCGGGTTTCGGTGCTGACGCCAGGCTTATTGTTCAGTGCCATGGAGACAGCAGTCTGTGAAAGCTTCAGCTTTTTGGCCAGTTCTTTTGCAGTAATGGGCATTTTCGTCACCTCCCGGATAAAGTTTCTTATGTTGTATATATTGTACTTCTTAATTGAAAAATAAACAATATATTTGCCGGAAATAAAGTAAAAATAAAGTTGAAAAAACTTTATTTTTTATTGGAATAAAGTTGAAGGAGACATATACTAGAGCCATAAGGAAAAGCAAATACGATATAAAAAAATAACGAAAGTTGTGAGATAATTTGAAGCTTTCCTGAAATCGGACAAAACAAAATCAGTAAAAAGTATATGTAAAAAATTAAAATTATAAGGAGGAATGCAAAAAATGGCAAAGATTAAAATCGGCTACGCGCCAACCAGAAGAAGCATTTTCAGTGCACCGGACGCAGTTAAGTATCGTGGACTTACTGCAGACAGATTAAGAGAGTTAGGAATTGATTTTGTAGATATCACAGATGTAAATGAAGAAGGTCTTCTTTATGACGAAGCGGGCCGCATCAAAATTGCAGAGAAATTCAAAAAAGAAAAAATCGACGGACTTTTCCTTCCTCATTGCAACTTCGGAACTGAGTTCGAGTGTGCAAGACTTGCAAAGGAATTAAACGTACCGGTTCTTCTGTGGGGACCTCTTGATGAGAGACCAGATGAGAACGGCGTTCGTCTTCGTGACACCCAGTGCGGACTTTTTGCAACAGGTAAAGTACTTAGAAGATTCCGTGTTCCATTTACTTATATGACAAACTGCAGACTGAACGATCCTGTATTCGAGAGAGGCCTTCGCGATTTCATGGCTGTCTGTAACGTAGTAAAAACCTTCCGCAACATGAGAATTCTTCAGATTTCCACAAGACCATATGAGTTTTGGTCAACCATGTGCAATGAGGGTGAGCTTCTTGAAAAATTCAACATTCAGCTGACTCCTATCCCAATGCCTGAGCTTACAGATGAGATGAAGAAAGCGAAAGCAGAGGGAACTGAGGTTGCAAAGGTTGTTGAGTATTGCCGTGCAAACATGGAAATCTGCGTAAAAGACAATGAGCTTGAGAACGTAGCTGCTCTTAAGGTTGCGATGGGAAATCTCATTAAGAAATATGGCTGCCAGGCAGCTGCAATCCAGTGCTGGAACCAGCTGCAGAGTGAAATCGGAATTATGCCATGTGCAGCAAATGCTCTTTTGAACGAAGAGGGAATTCCGGTTGTATGTGAGACTGACATTCACGGAGCAATTACAGCTCTTCTTGTTGAGGCAGCAGCACTTGACGATACCAGAAGCTTCTTTGCAGACTGGACTATCCGTCATCCTGATATTGAGAACGGCGAGCTTCTTCAGCATTGCGGACCATGGCCGATTTCTGTTGCAAGAGAAACACCGAAGCTTACTTATCCGTTGGCATTCAGCCATCCGGGAAGCATTACAGCAGAAGCAAAACATGGAGAAGTTACTCTGGCACGTTTTGATGGTGATAACGGAGAATACTCCATGCTTCTTGGAAAAGCCAAAGGCGTTGACGGACCGAAAGGAATGGGTACTTACCTGTGGGTTGAAGTGGAGAATATCAAACGTCTGGAAGCTAAGATCGTAGAGGGACCATATATCCATCACTGCGTAGGTATCCATAAGGATGTAGTTCCGGTACTTTACGAGGCATGCAAATATATGGGCATCACTCCTGATTTATATGATCCTATTGAAGAAGATGTGAAAGCATATTTAAGAGGTGAATGAGAATGGAAAATTTAAAGGCAAAATCTTTTGACTTAAGAAAAGATACTGTAGACATTATCGTTGCCGGAAAGGGCGGTCATATCGGTGGTGATATGAGCGTGATCGATACTCTGATCAGCCTGTATTTCTGTCAGATGAATGTTTCTCCGGAAAGACTTGATGACCCGGATCGCGACCGCTTTGTACTCAGCAAGGGTCATTCTGTAGAAGCGTATTATGCAGTGCTTGCAGCAAGAGGATTTCTGGATCTGGATGATATCAAAGCAAACTTCTCTAAGTTTGGTTCTAAATATATCGGACATCCGAACAATAAGCTTCCCGGAATCGAAATGAATTCCGGATCTCTCGGACATGGACTTCCGGTTTGTGTGGGCATGGCTCTCGCAGGCAAAAAGGACAACAGAGATTACCGTGTTTATACAGTAATGGGTGACGGTGAGTTAGCTGAAGGCTCTGTATGGGAAGGCTTCATGGCAGGACATCAGTACAAGCTGGACAACCTTTGCGCAGTAATCGACCGTAACCGTCTTCAGATTTCCGGAAATACAGAGGATGTTATGGGACATGACGATCTTCATGAACGTATCCGTTCCTTTGGATGGCATGTAATTGATGTAAAAGACGGAAATGATATTGACCAGTTAAATGCGGCTTTTGAGGAAGCAAAAACAGTAAAAGGAAAACCAACGGCAGTGATCGCCAATACTGTAAAGGGCTGTGGATCTTCTGTAATGGAAAACAAAGCAAACTGGCATCACAAGGTTCCGACCCAGGAAGAATATGATCAGATCATTGCGGATTTTGCAGCAAGAAAGGAGGCCGCTCTTCATGAATAAGATTCCAAACAGACAGGCAATTTGTGAAGTATTGATGGATAAGGCGAAAGACGATAAAGATATTATGGTGCTTTGCAGTGATTCCAGAGGCTCTGCATCTATGACACCATTTGCAGATAATTTCCCGGAACAGTTTGTTGAGACAGGTATTGCAGAGCAGAATCTGGTAAGTATTTCAGCAGGTCTTGCAAAATGCGGCAAGAAACCTTTCGCGTGCTCCCCGGCTTGCTTCTTATCAACAAGAAGCTATGAGCAGGCTAAGATTGATGTTGCATACTCCAACACCAATGTTACCCTGATCGGTATCAGCGGCGGTGTAAGCTATGGTGCGCTTGGAATGAGCCATCATTCTGCACAGGACATTGCTGCTATGGCTGCAATTCCAAACATGCGAGTATATCTTCCGAGTGACCGTCATCAGACAAAACATCTGATTGAGGCCCTGTTAAAGGATGAGAAGCCAGCTTACATCCGTGTTGGCAGAAACCCGGTTGAGGATATTTATACAGAAGATAACTGCCCATTTGAAATGGACAAGGCTACTGTTCTGAAAGAGGGAACAGATGTTGCGATCATCGCATGCGGCGAGATGGTTCGCCCGGCTTTCGAGGCTGCCAAATTACTGGAGACTCAGGGAATTTCCGCAACTGTACTGGATATGTACTGCGTGAAGCCTCTGGATGCTGAGGGCGTTGTGAAGGCTGCCAAGAATGTAAAGGCTGTTATCACAGTTGAGGAGCATGCACCGTTTGGCGGACTTGGCTCTATGGTTGCACAGGTTGTTGGTGCAGAGTGCCCGAGAAAAGTGCTGAACATGGCTCTTCCGGATGCTCCGGTTATCACAGGAACCTCACAGGAAGTATTTGATTATTATGGATTAAATGCTGAAGGAATTGCTAAGAAGGCAGTTGAAGCTCTGAAATAAGAGCCGGGATTTTTCTTGAAAGATTTTACAGATAAATAATGAACAGGCTCAGGCGTGACTGACAGACTGCAGAAATGCAGATCCAGGGGATCCAAAGGCTGTGCATGCATCGTAAGGTGCGAGGACAGCAGGGGTACCTGGTCAGGCACGCCTGTCGTTGTATTTTAGAAAAAAGAGGATAGCAAAAATGGCAAAATATATCATAAGTATTGATCAGAGTACCCAGGGTACCAAGGCGCTTCTTTTCGATGAGATTGGCAGTATTATGCGCCGCACAGACCGTCCGCATAAGCAGATCATCAATGAGAAGGGATGGGTTTCCCATGATCCGGAGGAGATTTACAGCAATGTACTTGAGGTTGTACGGGAACTGCTTGAGGGTGTTGAAAAAGAATGTGTGGTTGGTCTTGGCATCAGCAACCAGCGCGAAACCTCCCTTGCATGGAACCGTATTACAGGTAAGCCTTATGGAAATGCAGTTGTATGGCAGTGTGCCCGTGCGGTGGATGTGTGCGCCCGTGTGGAGGCTGCCGGTGCGGCTGAGGTGATCCGCCAGAAAACAGGAATGAATCTTTCTCCATATTTCCCTGCTTCTAAAATTGCATGGCTTCTGGAAAATGAAGAAGGTGCAAAGGAGGCAGCAGAACGTCACGAAATCTGTCATGGTACTATTGACAGCTGGCTGGTTTACAAGCTGACAAAAGGAAAGGAATACAGAACAGATTATTCCAATGCTTCCAGAACCCAGTTGTTTAATATTTTTGAGCTGAAGTGGGATGATGAGATCTGTAAGCTGTTTGGTATTGATCCGGCAAATATGGCAGAGGTGACAGATTCTGACGCTTGTTTTGGAGAAACTGATTTTGAGGGATTGCTTCCTCATAAAATTCCGATTCACGGTGTACTGGGTGATTCTCATGGAGCTTTATTTGGACAGGGATGTTTGCAGCCTGGCATGATCAAGTCTACCTATGGTACCGGTTCTTCTATCATGATGAACATCGGCGAGAAGCCGCTTCTGAGTACACACGGGGTTGTTACTTCTCTGGCATGGAAAATCGGCGGCAAGGTGAACTATGTGCTTGAGGGCAACCTGAATTATACAGGTGCTGTTATTACCTGGCTGAAGGATGATCTGCAGATTATTGCTTCACCTGGGGAGACTGGTCCATTGGCGAAGGCTGCAATTCAGGAGGATAGCCTGTATCTGGTTCCGGCATTTAGTGGTCTTGGTGCGCCCTACTGGGATAGCGAGGCAAGAGCGTCTGTTGTAGGTATGAGCCGTACTACCCACAAGGCAGAGTTTGTGAGAGCTGCACTTGAGTGTATTGCTTATCAGATTACAGATGTTGTACAGGCAATGGCTGAGGATGCGGGTGTTCCGGTGAAGGAGCTTCGCGTAGATGGCGGTCCCACCAGAAATGATTACCTGATGCAGTTTCAGAGTAATATTGCAGATACAGGAGTACTGGTTCCGGATTCAGAAGAGCTTTCTGCAATCGGACCGGCTTATGCAGCAGGATTGCAGCTTGGTGTCTGGGATGAAAGTATCTTCGGAAAATTGAACCGGGTTTCTTATAAGCCGGACATGGATGCCAAGAAACGAGAACAGAAGTATGCCGGATGGAAGAAGGCTGTGGCTTCGGTGATTACAAATAAATAACAATTGGTATTTAAGATGGTTTAGTCCGTCTCCTATATGCAAGCCCTATGAACAAGCTGGCCTATAAAGGGTCAGGACAGTGCTCATGGGGCTTGTCCTATGTCCATAAAATCCTGGTTTCTGACTACTTGTAAGAGGCGCAGGCAGTTTCATTTATCTGAAAAATTTACATAATGGTCTGAAAAATGAATATACCAATGAAATTGAAAAGACCTTATAATGAAAAATAAGACGAGCATGGAATTTGTGCTTTGGTCAGGTATTAAAGTAAGCAGTGTATGTGTTTAAATAGATTATGCAGCCAGAAAGAGAGGGTAATAAAATGCATGGAATTACGTTAACGAAGGCTCCGGCAGATTGGGAAATTTTGCAGCAGGAGAATGGTAAGGCAACTGTGGCTTTAAAGGGAAACTTTCAGGTTCATCCGGCAGCAATTGAAGTGGGGGTTGAAAGGGTTACTCCGGTTGTGAGGGTTATGAGTGAGGATGACAATATGACGGTAATTCCCTGGACAAATGCAGATCATTTCACATGTAATGAGAAGTTTCAGGGAGAATTTGAGGTGACGCTGGAGATTCCGGCCGGAGGACCTTACAGGATTGATACCAGCCTGGAAACAAAGAGCACTGTTCCGGATCTCACATGGCTCTATCGTGGAGACTGTGTGCTCCATCTGGGAGTAGGAAACCTGTTTATTATTGCAGGTCAATCTAATTCAGCGGGATACAGCAGGGATTTTTGCATTGATCCGCCTAGCATGGATGTGCATTTGTATCGTAACAGAAGCAAGTGGGATATTGCAAGCCATCCTATGAATGAAAGTACTTTTGCCGGATCGCTAGCCAACGAAGAGATGGGTGTGCCGGGGGTATCTCCTTATCTTGCGTTTGGAAAGACTTATGGGAAAATGACAGGAATGCCTGTGGGATTGATTCAGACTTCTCTTGGCGGTTCTCCTATGGAAAGATGGAATCCAAAGGACGGAGATTTGTACTTAAATATGGTGGATAAGATTCATGAGACCGGGGGAAGATATGCAGGAGTGCTCTGGTATCAGGGATGCTCAGACACCAATCCGGGACCGGCAGAAAAATATTTGGAGCATTTTAGGGAGTACGTGGAAGCAACCAGAAAAGAACTGGGATACGAGATCCCGTTTTTTACCATGCAGCTGAACAGACAGATCAATGGAATCAATGACGAGTGCTGGGGAATGGTGCGTGATGCCCAGGCAAGAGCTGCGAAGGAGATTCCGGGAGTTTCTGTTTTGACAACTTCCAATTTAAGCCTTTGCGATGGAATTCATAATACAGCACAGGCTAATGTAGCGCTTGGAGAAAAGCTGGCGAAGCAATGTGCCCATGTGTTAAATGGAAAGGAAGAGTATCAGCCGCCTGAGCTTGTAAAGGTTGAGAGAGCAGACGAAGCGGAAAAAAAGAGCTTTCAGCTGGAGGGAAGCGGAATCTGGCTGAAGCTTACCTGCGATCATGTTAAGAATTGTTTCCTGGTTTACTCAGCAGAGGGAAAAGACAGCGGGTTTACTTTGACAGACAGTCAGGGTGAGGTGGAGATCCTTCACATTCGCGGAAACAGAGAGAACAAAAATCATCTTTATCTGGAATTAGCCCGAGAAGTGGAGGATGAAGCAGAGCTTTCCTTTGTATGGCAGGCAGATCCGATTAAACAGCCACCAGTGGACGAAGTGACCTTTTTGCCGCTTCTGTCTTTCTATAAGAAATCAATAAAATTATAATAAATTCAGCCTGCCCACGGCAGTGCAACGAAAATCGCCTGCGGGCAGAATGGAGTATTGGAAAACATGAGAGAAGTCAATTGGAACAATGTAAAAAGAGAAGCACCAAAGTGGTTTCGAGATGCAAAGTTTGGATTATTTTTTCACTGGGGACCATATAGCGTTCCGGCATATCAAAACGAGTGGTATTCCAGAAATATGTACTGCAAAGGCTTAGAGCAGAACCAGTACCATGAGAAAACCTATGGAAGTCTTCATGACTTTGGCTATAAGGACTTTTATGATATGCTCAAAGGAGAAAAATTTGATCCGGATCAGTGGGCTTCTCTTGTAAAGCGTTCCGGTGCAAAATATGCCGGTGCAGTTAGTGAGCATGCAGATAATTTTTCCATGTGGGACAGCGCAGTTAATCCAATTAATAGTATGAATTATGGTCCTCACCGTGATATTGTGGGAGAATGCACAGAGGCCTTTCGCAAGCAGGGAATTCGTACAGTGGCAACCTTTCACCATCAGTGGCTGTGGGGATGGTTTATGTCAACGGATAATGAGGCGGATGTGTATATTCCGGAAAACGAAAAATATTACGGTCCTGCACTGCCTCTTGAGACAAATCGCTATATTCCTTATCGCTATCCGGACGAAGCATTTTGCAAAAGCTGGCGGGATAAGGTGTTGGAGGTTATCGACAAGTATGAGCCGGATGAGGTGTATTTTGACAGCCGTACCTGCATTATCCAGGAAGATTACCGTTATGATGTAGCCGAATATTATTACAACACCAGAGGAATTAAGGACGGAATCATTACATACAAGCAGGAGGACTATCCTAAGGATATCGGTGTTTATGATATTGAGTGCGGAAGATTTTCTTCCCCAAAGGACTTCCCATGGCAGTCTGACGACCGTCTGGAGGATAATATTACCTGGTGTATGGTACAAAATCCGAAATATAAATCAGCAGAGAGGATCATCCATCAGCTTTGCGATATTGTATCCAAGAATGGAAACCTTCTATTAAATGTAGGCCCATATGCGGATGGTTCCTTCCATCCGGATGCAGTGCGTATTCTGGAAGAAATCGGAGACTGGCTGGCCTTAAACGGTGAAGCAATTTATGAGACAAGGCCATTTAAGGTGGCAGCAGAAGGTCCTACTACAGTAGATGATGCCAATTATGATGTGGGAAAAATTCAGGAGCAGCTTGATAAGGGGGATGCTGTTGATGTGCATAGTGATACTCTTACTGCTCAGGACTTCCGCTTTACCACACATGGCGATGCTCTTTATGCTATTGCATTTGGCTGGCCCGAGGATGGAGAGTTCCGTATCCGTACACTTCGTAAGGGTGGTGCTCTTGACGGTGAGATTAAGAAGGTAACTATGCTGGGAAATGAAGGTGAGCTTGCTTTTTACAGAAAAGAAGACGGGCTTTATGTAAAAGCACCGGAAAAGAAGCCTTGTGATTGTGCTTATGTTTTGAAAATTAATTGATTTTTTCCATACGAAATCCCCACTGAAATGATTGCTGTATAAGCAAAGCTTCAGGTGGGGATTTTTAAATTAATTTTGTGATTCTGCGAAATTTTCATTTTGCCTTTGAATATATTCGTCCAGTCCGTCAGAGCGCATTTGCGTTAACACATTTTCCCACATGTCTACGGCATCGTCATTTCCGATAATACAGCTTATGAATTGTTTAAATGCATTGGAGGTGCTAAATTCCTCTGTTGGTTCTTTTGGATAGCTCATAAATGCATAAGGGCGGCTGACCTGCGTAGTGTGCTCCTTGCAGTAATTAGCGGATTCAGAAGCAAGAATAGTTGCAAATTTTCCATAACGGAGCGTATTCATATCATTGACTTCAAAATCTTTCCAGCTTCCGCCCCAGGTTGCAATATTGGAAAACAAAATAGAAGATGGATATTTTCTGGCAAGAGCTGTGGTAAGGCTTTCTCCTTTTGTATCCAGAAGGCAGGAATAATTTCCATCTTTATCCTTTTCATAATCAATTCCCTCTAATCCATAATGACAGAAATCCTGTCCTTCATCAGAAAGAAGAAATTCAAATAGAGCAAGAATGCGCTCTGCCTTTGTATCGTCTACATCCGAGGAAATATAAGATTCTGACCAGAAGCTGCTGGAGGAATTACTGTATCGAATCCCGTCCTGTGCGGGAAAAACAGGGAGTACATCCACACAGTCCTCAAAGGACTTGTCATTTAAGACATCCCATCTGTTTTTTAATTCCATAAGTGAAGAAGGGGAGGATTTATATTCCAGGGCACCGAGCCGTCCTGCTGCGAAGTCGTCCATAACAGCGGAGGGAGATTTGGTGTAAAAATCAGGATCCAGCCCACCCTTTTCGTACAGCAGGCGATAATCCTTTACTACTTGCTTAAATGCATCAGTGGACCAGGATGGAACATAGAAACCGTTATTTTCCGTCCAGGAATAAACATTGCATTCGGGAGCGATGCCAAGAATCACCCATTTTCCAAGTGCATTTATGGAATTAACATTGTAACCAAGCGTATCATCAATGCCATTTCCATCCGGATCATTTTTGGCAAAAGCAATAGTCATGTCTGCAAAATCCTGAAAGCTTTCCGGATTGGAAATCCCAAGGCTATCCATCCAGTCCCGGCGAACCAGCATGGCAGCATCTGTAGCACCAAGAACTGGATCCAGAAAGGAAACACGGGGAATGGCATAATACTTGCCATCTGTATATCGGGTATAGGATACAGAATTCAAAATCTCATTCAGGCGCGGATAGTCTGTCAGATCCTCAGGCAGAGCACGGATGACTCCGGTATTGATAAAATCAGAAAAGGTTGCGGAGTCATTATTGTCGTTGGAAGAAAGTGTTAATGTGGCAAAAACATCAGGAAGGCTTCCGGTAGCACTTAAAATCTGATAACGCTCTTTGTAATTTGACCAGGTTACAGCTACCGGTTCCAGCGTAATATTAAATAAATCTTCAATATACTGAGTCATAGCATCTGGTTCGGCTGCTTTTTCCATCTCCTCAATATTCCAGTAGCCAACACTGATATTTAAATGTTCATCAAAGGACAGATTCTGAATGGATTCAGGAAGCGCCTGACGGCTGGTTTTTGTAGTAGTTGAAGAGGAACCACAACCGGTGGTTGTGAAAATCAAAGTGGCTGCAATGGAAATCCCCAATAACTGTTTAGAAATAAGATTACACATGTTCTTCAGAATCCTTTCGATAAGCGGTGGGTGTACATCCTTTTACTTTTTTGAATACCTTTGCAAAATAAAAATAGTCACTGTAGCCAACCTGAGTGGCAATGGCAAATACGGTTTGGTCACTGTGTGCAAGAAGCCATGCAGCATGTTCGATCCGAAGGCTAGTCAGATAGCTGACAAAGGTTCCTCCTGTTTCCTGCCGAAAAATCTGACTGGCATAATTAGGATTGATGCTGCAGTATTCTGCAAGATTTTGTATGGAAATATCTTCCTGATAATGCTTCTCTGTATAATCAATCATCATCTGCACAGACTTGTGGGAAGAAACAAGATGCTGAGGATGAAAAATGTTTGGCTGCTCTTCCAAAGAAGCTTCTTGATTTTCTGCTTTTTGCTCCTGCTCCTGAAGAAGCTGATAGGCCTTTTGCATGGAATCCATAAGCTCACTTCGGGAAAATGGCTTCAAACAGTATCCGATAGCATTGTGAAACATTGCTTTCTGAGCATACGCAAATTCAGCATGTCCACTTATCATAATGAAAAGAGTTGATAAGCCTTCCGCATGAGCTGCCTGCAGAATTTCCAGTCCACCCATGCCAGGAAGTCTTACATCCACAAATGCAAGGGCCGGTTGATGAATACGGATATATTCAAGACCGGAAAGACCGTCATAAAATTCTGTGATGATTTCAAAATAGTCCTGATTTTTGATGGTAGCAATCAGACTTTTTACAACCCATTTTTCGTCGTCAATTACAATTGCCTGATACATATAAATATTCTCCTTTAGATGCCCTGGTGAAGAGGTGAACTGTTACGAGATTTGCAAAGAATCACTTGTCTGATAAGGAACTCGCAGCTGAATATTGGTTCCTACACCTTCCTCGGAGTCAATGATAAGAGTATAGTCAGCTCCATAATAAAGCACCATACGGCTATTGACATTTAGAATTCCGATGCTGTCGTGATTCTGCGCATCCATTTTTGCCAGATCAGCAGAAGCATCTCCGGTTTTATCATGGACGGAAGCCGCAATGGAATGGCGCAGCTCCTGTAATTTTTCCGGAGGCATGCCCACACCGGTATCAAAAATCCAGATGGCCAGATAACCGTGCCGGGGATTTCGTCCGGCACCGATCAGAATAGAGCCTGGTTTCAGACTTTTTTCCAGTCCATGGACAATTGCATTTTCTACCAGTGGCTGGATGACCATTTTGGGTATCAGGCAGTCATAGGCATCATCAGAAAAATTATATTCAATGGTGAAGCGATCTGCGAAGCGTTCCTTTTGGATCATCAGATAAGATTTTACGATTTCCAGCTCTTCCCGCAGAGAAACCATGTCGTTCCCTTTAATGCTGTATCGAAAAATCTGGGAAAGTGCACCTGTAACCAGAATAATCTTATCAGTCATGCCTTCTGCAGCCATACCGCAGATCATGGTAAGCGTATTGTAAAGAAAGTGCGGATTAATCTGGCTTCGCAGAAATGCAATTTCTGTTTTGCGGTTGTTGGCTTCCAATTCATACATTCTGGTATAGGAATCAAAAATGGTATGATTCAGTTCTTCGGTTTTGATCAGCATTTCGTTAAATGCGTTAAAAATATCGTTGATTTCAGTAGATCCAATTAAGCCCTGATGAATCTGAGCCCCTTTTTTGATTGCTTTTCTGTTTCCGGCAGAAATACTTTTCATAAAATCAATCAGCTGCTTCAGCGAATCCAAAAATGGCTTGTAAAGGAAGGTTACAAAGAGGAAAACCAGCAGAAGTATAGCACCTGTAGCGAGAAACTGACGCAGGGAAATAGTCTGGATCTGGCTGGTTAGCTGACTTTTGTCTACAAGCACATAAAGGGAAAGCCCAAGCTTGCGAAAGGAATAGCATTTTGCGATATAGGTTATCGGAGAGCTGTTTGCTTTTACTTCGTAGGTGTCTGTTTCAGACTGAGGTGCGGGGGTGCTAAGAACAGTACGGTAAAGGCTTCTTGTTCCATAAATCAGCTCTTGCTGTGCATTTGCAAACAGGATTTCCGGTTCATAAAGCTTCTGGCTATTCATATTGGTCATAGAGTTGCTAAGCAGATGATTAATGTCAATGGCCAGAAAAAGGATGCCAAGGCGCTGGCTCTGCCCGGTACCTAAGGTACAGATCGGCATGGCAAGGATATGGCAGTTGGTTCCGTTTATTAAGGTGGTGCCAACGGTGCAGTAGGGAAACGAGGTTTCGTCAAGCTTATCGGCAAAGGGCTTGTAGCTGAATGCAGATCCTCCAAGGGAGGCAAAGGTTCCGTCCTGTCCGTAAACTGCAATATCAGAAATATATGGATTCAGAAGGAAGGTATTTTCCAGCTGTGTTCGCAGTTCCTGATAAGCTTCATAGGAACTCTGCCTGTTCTTACTGCTGAGAAAATCCTGAACTACAGAGCTGTATGCCGCGCTATAGCATATATTTTCGTAGCTATCGTAGGCTTCCTGGGTATTTTTGGCAAGCTGCGAGGAGTAAGAGTCCAGACTGCTGCTAAGAAAGTCAGTCTGTACCCGAACGTAATCCTGAGTGTTGTATAGTGTAATGCCTGCCGTGCAGACAATAAATAATACTAAGATAATAGAAAACTGCCGTCCAAGGGGAAGCAGGATTGTTTTGTGCTTTTTCATATATAATGCCTGTCCTTTCTTAATCCTATTTTACAATAAATCCTTTACAGGGTGTCATGGAAAATTATTGGACAAACCTGAGAATATTCCATATTTAGCGGGAAAACTCTGAAAAAAATGTAAAATATACATGAAAAAATTATGAATCTTCCATTCAAACACTGCGATTTATACAATACAATAATTACATCAGAAAAACAAGACCGGAAGGAGAGAGAAATATGGCGAAAAGGTCAAATACCACGTCTATTCCATATGCGGCAAAGAAAAAAACATTCTGGCAACTGCTATGGAAACAGAAAGCCCTTTGCATTATGGCACTGGCACCGCTGATCATGCTGATCATTTTCAAATATGTTCCAATGTACGGAATTCTGATCGCATTTAAGAATTATAAAGCATCAAAAGGTGTCTGGGGCAGCAACTGGCTGGAGCCTGTGCTGAAAAATTTTATTAAATTTTTTAAAAATGTAAACAGTGGACAGATTATATGGAACACACTGAAAATCGGAGTTCTGAATCTGCTATTTACGTTCCCGGCGGCAATTATTTTTGCCATTCTGCTGAATGAGTTAAGAGGAAAGGTATTCAAAAGTGCGGTACAGACAATTTCTTATATTCCTCATTTCCTTTCTGTAGTAGTTATCTGTTCCATGCTAAATGGATTTGGCTCTACTACCGGACTTTTCAACGATGTGAGAGACTTTTTGGGAATGGCGAGAGTGGACATGAATAATGGAAGCCAGTATTTCCTTCCTTTATATCTCGGTTCACAGGTATGGCAGACAGTAGGATGGAGTTCCATCATGTATTTGTCTGCACTATCCAATGTAGACGTAACCTTATATGATGTAGCAAATATTGACGGTGCAAACCGCTGGCAGAAGATCAAAAATATTATCTGGCCGACTATTAAGCCAACCACTACGATTCTTCTGATCATGAATCTTGGAAACGTGCTTGGAAACGCGCTGAACAGTGATTATACCAAGATCCTTCTGATGCAGAACGACACAAACAGAAGTCAGCTGGAAGTAATCGGAACCTTTGTTTACCAGAAAGGTATCGTGGAAGGTAAATTCTCGTATGCAACAGCCGTAAACCTGTTTATTTCAGTCATTGGTTTTGCTCTTGTATTTGGAGCAAACATGATTACCAGGAAAATCAACCCGGAAAACAGTTTGTGGTAGGAGGAAAAATTCATGTCATTTGGAAAAGCAAAAAAACAGAATAACAAAATACATATTGGCAGCAGAGCATTTGACGTGTTCCTCATTGCATTCATGATCATTGTATCGATTATATTTCTGTATCCGTTCCTGAATGTAATTGCCACTTCACTGTCTAGCAACCGCATGATCACAACCGGTCAGGTTACTTTCTTTCCAAAGGAATTTCATTTGGACGGATACAAAGCTTTATTCAAGGATGAGAATATCCTGGGAGCTTACTGGAACACGATTGTAATCGCCGTGGGAACTATGATCGTCAGCCTGGTGCTGAATTCCCTTATGGCTTACGTTATGATGGCACCGGAATTCGTACTGAGAAAACCATTGTCCATTATCCTGCTGATCACTATGTTTTTCAGTGGTGGTACAGTTCCTACTTACCTGCTGATCCAGAATCTGGGTCTGTATGACAGCTGGTGGTCACTGATTTTGCCAAATGCGGTAAGTGCTTACAATATTTTCATTTATCGTTCGTTCTATCAGGGAATTTCCCCGGAAATCAGGGAAGCCGCCCGAATTGACGGAGCCAGTGAGTTCCAGATTCTTACAAAGATTTATGTGCCCCTTTCAAAAGCATTGTACGCAACCTTCGGTCTGTTTTCCGTTGTTGGCGCATGGAACAGCTACTATGAAGCACTTCTTTACATTAAGGATCCTGCAAAACAGCCGATTCAGATGCTTCTTAGAAAAATTGTATTTACATCTGGTACTGCAAACATGAGTGATGCACAGCAGATGATCAGTAACGGTAACCTAAACAGTCTGAATGTACAGTATGCCTGCGTAATCGCAACCATAGGACCAATCCTTCTGGTATATCCGTTCATCCAGAAATACTTTGCACAGGGCGTACAGGTAGGAGCTGTTAAGGGCTGATATTCAGATTATACGGAAGCTGGGGGACAGCTTTCCTTATAAATAAAAGACACACGTTTACTATTCAACAATGTCTAAAAAAGAAAATGGAGGAAATTATGAAGAGAGAAACCACCAAAAGACTTACCGCTATGGGAATGTCAGTAGCAATGGCTGCAGGACTTTTCACAACCATGGGAACAACTGCTGTATGGGCAGAGGATTCAGCACCAAAAGCAACAGCTGCAGATAACGGCATTGAGCTTCCGGAGCTTGAGGATGGAACTTTACATCTGGAAGTAAGCATCGCAGATTATCAGCAGTCTTCTGACGGAACACTGGTTCAGGAAAAATGGCAGGAGGCTATGGAGAATTACCTTGGTTGCAAGCTTGACATTACATGGACAAGAACACCTGCGAAGGACTATTCGGAAAATGAGCTGGTTGTACTTCAGTCCGGTTCAGTTCCGGATATTGCTACTGTAACAAAGGGATCAGCGGTCAATGAGTACGGTGAGGACGGCACCTTATTAAATCTTGCTGATTATTCCGATTATATGGTTTACTATCCGGAATATATGAAAGAGACAAACGGCGGCGAGAATTTCGCAAAGAATGAGGACGGATCCATGTATTACTTTATGGACGGCTTCTATAACCCGGATGACATCCAGGGAGCACAGTCCTTCACAGCATTTGCATATCGTTTTGATCTTCTCAAAGAAAACGGCTGGCAGCCGGCTGCCACACTGGATGAGTTTACACAGCTTTGCTCTGACATGCAGGCAAAGATTGACGATGGATCACTTGATCTTGATTATGTTATTATCAACAACACAAAAGATTACACCCTGTACCGTGGATTTGTTGGAATTTTCCACACATGGGACTGCCTGTACTACAACGGTGAGGAATGGGTATTCGGACCGATTGAGGATAATTTCCGTGAGTGCCTGAAATATCTGAATAGCTTATATGAGGCTGGATATATTGATCCCGAGTTTTCAACAGCAGACTTCAATCAGGGTCAGACAAAAGCTACAACAAATGTTGGCGGTATTTGCCCGACACTTTGGTCAGGATCTGTAGCAAGCTGGAATGCTGCTAAGACAGATGACAACATGGAATGGGGCCTTGCATATCTTCCGGAGAATACAGAGTATGGTACTGCCTGGAAGTGGGGTTCCAGACAGGCTGCCAAATCTCTGAATGCAAATATGGGTATTTATATCAGTGCAGAAACCGAGCATCCGGAATATGCAGTAGCAATGATCGACTATCAGTATTCTGATGAGATGGTAAACCTTATGAACTGGGGTGTTGAAGGCGAAACCTATACAGAAGCTGATGGAACTAAGACTTTCGTAGATGATATTCTGAACGATGCAACACCTGCAACAAAATCCGCTGAGTATGGACTTACCTCTTCTAGCGTTTGCAGAACCGGTATTCCATTTAACCCGATTGATTTCAACGCAATGCTTGAGGTTGCTTCTAATCCGGAGCCATGGTGGAATGCTGAAAAAGGTTACTATGAAGGAAAATACTGGGTTGAGTCTGATGCCAACGGCGGAGAGGATTCTGTTTCCCCATACGACAGAGCACCGGTTACCTATCTGACTGCCGAAGAGTCTTCTGCAAAAGCAGAGCTTGGATATGGCGGAACCTGCGAGACACGAGTAAAAGAGCTTGCGCTTCAGTTTATCACAGGTGAGAACGATATTAATGATGACGATGCATGGGAAGATTACATTGATGACATCAAGAGCCAGACAGATGAAGACTTTGATGAAATCATTGAAACTCTGAATGAGAAAACTGTTAAATAAGATAAACAATAAGGCTTTAAAAATTCTGCTTTCATAAAGAGAAGCCCTCTCCAGCGGAAAGGCACAGGTTATGTGCTTTCGCTGGGGAGGGCTTTTTAATGTGGGGGATATGAAAAATCTACATAGGAGATATACGTTTTTTCCATTCAAAATATATCAGGTAAATTTTATAATGAATTATCTATAAAGAGGGAGGAATATGCAATGAAACTGTACGATCTGATGACAGATAATCGCCGAGAAAATATTCTGGCAGGAAGTAAAAAACCTGTATTTAGCTGGAGAGTTGAGACAGAAAAAAGGAATGTGTGCCAGGAAAGCTATAGGGTGCAGGTCTGGGATGAGCAGGGAAATTCTGTTTGGGACAGCGGAACTGTAGAATCTTCCCGGATGGCTGGAATTCAGTATGAAGGAAAGGAACTTCAGTCAGGAAAAAGAATGACCTGGCATGTAAGCTGTACATTTTCCAGCGATGAAGGCGCGATGACCGCAGAAGAAGAGAGTTCCTTTGAGACTGCTTATTATAATCGCAAGGACTGGAAAGGAAGGTTTATTGGCGAGACAACGGACTATGAATATCACCTGTATCGGAAGAAGTTTAGCTGCAAAAAGGCAGTGAAGCTGGCCAAGCTTTATGTGTGTGGAATGGGGGCTTTTGAGTGCTGGATTAATGGAGAAAGAGTGTCTGATCATGTAATGGAACCTGGCTGGACAGACTTTCGAAAGACTTGCTTTTATACGGCATATGATGTGACGGAATATTTTGCAGAAGGGGAAAATTTGGAGAATATAATTCTGGTAAAGCTGGGGGATTGTATGTTCAATGTTCCGGGAGGTCGCTATGTGTATTTCCAGCGTTCTTACGGAAAGGCTAAGTTTTTGTGCCAGCTGGAGCTGGTTTATGAGGACGATAGCCGGGAATATGTGGTGACGGATGAATCCTGGAAAAGAGCAAAAAGTCCGATTGAATTTTGCTGTATTTACGGTGGAGAAGATTTCGATGGAAGAAGATGGACAAAGGAATATTTGAACTCAGATACATCGGAAATTTGGGAAGCTGCCGTGTGTGTGGAACCACCTTTAGGGGAACTGAAACCGGCACCAATGGAACCATTAAAGATAAAAGAAATCTATCAACCTGTTAGTGTGAGAGAAGTAGAAACAGGGGTATGGCAGTATGATCTGGGAAAAAATTTTTCCGGATGGGCAAGGATTTTCCTGAAAACAGATGGCAGAAAAGCAGGACAGAAGGTGGTTCTGAAAACTGCAGAAAAGTTAGATGAAAACGGACGGATTGATCAGTCTGTAACAGGAAAAGATTACGCCTGGACATACATATTAAATGAGGAAAGAGAACAGGAATTTGCACCGGATTTTACGTATACAGGGTTTCGTTATGTGGAGATGACAGGGGCTGTTCCAGAAAAAGAAATCACTTTACAGGGGGAATTTATTTATCCGGATATCGACCAGGCGGGAGATTTTTTCTGCTCGAATACTCTGTTTAATCAGATACATGAAATTGTTTTACAGGCAATTAAAAGCAATACAAAAAGTTATTTCACAGACTGTCCACATAGGGAAAAGCTGGGCTGGCTGGAGCAGACACATCTGATCGGACCTTCCATTATGTATAATCTGGATGTGCATAATCTGTATACAAAAATTGAAGGAGACATGGCCGATTCTCAACGGGAAAATGGTCTGATACCGGATATTTGTCCGGAATATGTGACTGGATTTGATAAGTGGCATAAGGGATTTCTGGATTCACCTGAGTGGGGAAGTGCCTGTGTGCTGGCTCCCTGGTATGCATACAAACGTTACGGAGATCTTGCATTGCTGGAAAAATATTTCCCGGTAATGAAGAAATATGTGGAGTACCTTTCTTCCAAAACGCACCATGAAGTGCTTCATCACGGACTTGGAGACTGGCTGGATATCGGTCCTTGCACCCCGCATTCCCAGAACACTCCGGTTCCCGTTGTGGCGACTTGTATTTATTATTATGACCTTCAGATTATGGTAAAAATAGCACAGCTTCTCGGGAAAAAAGAGGTTGCAGAAGCGTATCAGAAGAAAATGAAACTGGTATTTGAGGAATACAATCTGCAGTTTCTGGATGACCAGACCGGACGTTATGCAAACGGCAGTCAGGCGGCACAGGCCATGAGCCTGATCGTGGGACTGGTGCCGGAGGAGTATCAGGATAAAGTGGTTTCGCAGCTGAAGGATGATGTGGTAAAAAGAGGCTATGCCATCACAGCTGGTGATGTGGGACATCCGTTTTTGATTGCTGCACTGATGAAATATGGCATGTCAGATGTACTCAATGAGATGACGAATATTACAGATAAACCAGGATACGGCTATCAGGTCGTAAATGGAGCAACAACCCTTACTGAGGAATGGGACGGACCAGAGCCTGGAAACATTCACGGTTCCCAGAATCACCTGATGCTGGGAAGTATTGAAGAGTGGTTTTATGGATCTCTTGGAGGGATGGAACTGGTTCGCGACGGGCTTTCATTTGAAGAAATCCGAATTCAGCCGCACCCGGAAAAAGGCGTGGACTGGGTAAATGCCTGGACCATGCATTCTTATGGAAAAATCAGTGTAAAGTGGAAACGGGAAAATGAGAAAACCAGGGTTTTCTGCCAGATTCCGCCGGGACTTACAGCGCATTTGGAATCACCGGATGGGAAAGAAATCATGATTGTGGGAAGCGGATATTATGAGTATGAGATATAAATAAGAAAACAGTAAGGATAGATCATCGGGGGAATAATCAATGAAAAAACAGAAGCTGATATGGCTGGATACGGTAGAAAATCCAGAGGGACAGATGGAATTAATCATAAAATACAGAGGGAGCACAAATGAAGAAAATGCTGCAGTCCTTCTGGAAATCAGAGATAAAAATAATGTCCTTTTGAAAGAAAAAGGTGAGCTCAGACAAGACACTGCCAGGGTAAAAACAGCTGTATTTAAATGCCAGGGAGTACAGTGCTGGACACCTGAAAATCCGGCTTTGTACCAGGTGAATATAGTGCTTGAGTTATCAGATAAGAATAATGAGAAAACCTATATAAGGCATGGACAAAAGCTTGGATTTCGTTCTTTGAAGCGGCAAAATCAGCAGGTTTTTTGGAATCATAAGCCTGTAAAGCTGCTTGGAATCTGCTACCGTGAACCAGATTCTAAGATGGAAAATTGGGAGACGGTTTTGCGCCGTGATCTGGAATTATTTAAGGCAGCACACATTAATTTTATCCGCAGTATTTACTATCCATTCAGTGAAAAAATGTTGGAGCTGTGTGATGAAATGGGTTTTTGGGTGGAAAATACAGCTCCTTTCTATGAACTGGGACAGACCAAAAAGAACATCAGTGAGCTGCCACATATGCAAAAAGAATTTGAAACAGCAGCAGAAGAATTGCTTGTAAATGGAAGCCATACCAGTGTGCTTCTCTGGTCACTGGGACATGATTGCGCATGGGGAGTAAATTTTGGAATCATTCGTGACCGCATCAGGGAACTGGATGATATTCGCCTGATGACCTTTCACTTGCCAATGTCCATTCCAGAAGAAGAACCACAGATGGATGTGTGGCCAGTTCATGACATTGACTGGCGTCTTCCTTTTGACAAGACGTATGATCAGATGGTGATTTTCCACACGCCAGGGGCTGAAAATGAGATTGGATATATGGTTGCAGATGCAGATTATCCAGCGCCTGTACTTCACGAGGTCTGGTCACCGATAGTATGCCATAACCGGGATGAAATTCAAAGAGATCCTGGAATCCGTGATTTCTGGGGAAAAAGCATTCGTACTTTTGTAGAAAAATCAGCTCGGACTTCAGGGTGCCTCGGTGGAGCAGTGCTGGCTGGCGTGGATGAGGACGGCAGCTTTGAAGGGCTGATGGATTATGAATGGGGAATTCTGGACGTGAATCATAATCCGAAGCCAGAATATTATCACTTGAAAAATGCATATGGAGCAGCTTCAAAAGAAGCATACGCGGAGTTGGAAAATGAGAATTCTGTGGTGGAAACAAAGATAAATTGTTTCAGAAGGCAGAATGAAATCCGTAATACAAACTGGAAAATTCAGTGGACGGAAGATGCTCTTTACATAGAAAATGACAATACTTTTTATGTTTTTTCCAGAAAAAAATGTCTGCTAAAGGAAGCTGGGCTTATACAAAAACAAGGAAAAAAAGTACTGATAAAAGGTGGCCCATTTTTGAATACAGCAGGATTTTTACTTGGAAAATGGATAGGAAGAAGCCTTGAAATTTGTTCTGTAGATGGGGCGGAAAATGTACAGATAAAGATAAGCGGAACTTATGAAAATACCCTTGATCTTTGTTTTTATCTTACTATTTTTCAGAATGGAATACTGGAAACTGCATATGAAGTTCAGAAGTTATTCCGTCATATGCCACACCGTGTGAAAGCAGAAATCGGCATCTCAAGTGGTGGCTTAGGAGAGAAGGGCGGAGCTTATTATGTAACAGAACCGGATAGAATACGAATAGTTTCTCAGGGGTGTAAGGTTCGGCTGGAACCGGCAGCTGAATTAACAGAAGGGGCTATTGTAGATAATTTGGATCCGCGAATAAATTATGTGGGTAATTGGATAAAAATGGAAGATTACTGTGGAAATCTTAACGGATCTGAGACATTAAGCAATACAGCAGGAGATTATGCGGAACTGAGGTTTACAGGGACAGGAATCACTGTTTATGGACCATGGGATATTTTATATGGGATGTGTAACGTATATTTGGACGGAGAACTCTGGAAGAAAGATATGAGTCAGTACCCACCGAAAGTGGATTTTCCGGGAATGAGCAGAGGCTATGAAAAACGCTATAGACAGATACTGGCAGAGGTGCATGGACTGGAAGAAAAAAAACATACACTTCGCATAGAGGTAACCGGAACAAAAGAAGCAAAAGCGCAGAATACATACACTTCGATTGATTATGCAGTATTGGAAGGAAGCAGTTATACAGGTGGATTCAAAATGAATATTGCAGTAGACTTTAATTATCCCAGAATGGTACGAGGCTGCGTTCGAAGACCTGATGTAAAGCTGATTCCAGGCGTGCGGGAGTCTTTCAGAATACAAATGCTGTTGGAGGAAGACAAATGAATATGACTATAGATGAATTAAAAAATTATCCTATGCCAAGAGTGATTCCCCTTCCAAAATGGAGTAAAGCGGCAGAAAATTCAGTAATCTGCCTGGATGGAAGCTGGAAAGTAACAGACAAAAAAGATGGTGCAATACAACAGGTTCAGGTGCCCTTTGACATGGGAATTCTTCACAAAAAGGGATTATCACAGCACTACAGATATGAGAGGGAGATACAGCTTCCAAAGAGAGAAAAAAATAGTCGTATTGTGCTGAAATTCCAGGGGATTAATGGTTTTGCCACAGTCTATGTGGATGGAAAACAGGTAGCATATCATGAAAATGGATTTATAACATGGAATGTGGACATTACGGAGGAAGTATGTGGAAAAGATGCCATTTCACTCATTATCGATGTGGATGAAGAAGCAGATATTGTCAGTGCCTATAGCCATGGTGGGATGCTTCACAGCAGTTGGCTGTATGTATTACCGGAAGCTTATGTGAATGCACTTTATCTGTCACCGTTATTTGACGAGGATATGGAAACCTGCAGCCTGCGGGTGGATATGGACCTGGCAGATATGCCTGGAAGCATAGACAGGAGGGGGAAAATACAGTCTGTAGAAATGGCTGCCGGGAAGGAAAAAGGTCGGCTTGCTAGTGCTGCTGTATATAAAGCTGAGTTTGTTTTGTACGATCCAAACGGTATAAAAACAAAGGAGAAATCCCTGGTTTTAGACAATAAAATTAAAGGCTATTACACCGATCAGCTGTATGTAGCCAACCCGGTTCTCTGGGATGCAGAGCACCCAAGACTATACAGATTTGAACTTATATTATATAAATTAGATTCTATCTCTGGTACCTGGGAACTACTGGAAAAGGCAGAAAAAAAGGTGGGTCTCAGAAAGCTGGAACGCAAGGGTAATCGTCTATTTGTAAACCATAATGAGGTGAAATTACGTGGTGTGTGCCGCCATGAAATCAGTCCAAGAAACGGACGTGCATTGACCAATGAGCTGATTGAACAGGATGTAGCATTGTTTAAAGAAGCAAACTGCAACTATATCCGAACCTCCCATTATCCGCCAAGCGAATATTTTCTTGACCAGTGTGATGAGCATGGAATTTACGTGGAAGACGAGCTGGCATTAGCATTTATTGCAAGGACATTGCCCTATACACAGCGTGATCCTAAGGAAACAAACCGTTATCTCAGTCATTTTGCAGAAACAATGGCAAGGGATTACAATCATCCTTGCGTAATTATCTGGTCTCTTTGTAATGAGTCCTTTGGAGGCCATAACTTTGATCTTCTTAATCGCTTTGCGCATTTGAAGGATCCTACCAGAATGACAAAATTCAGCTATCCAATGACTATTCGGGAAGAGCATGAAATGCCAGATATCTGGAGCATTCATTACTCTGAATATAATGCTGACCTGGCAGGAAAAAAGGACAATTTAAGTGTGGGAGGCGCACCTGGAAAAGATATGCCTGTGCTTCATGACGAATATGTACATGTGGCCTGCTACAACCGTGAGGAGATGCGAAGAGATCCAAACATCAGAAGCTACTGGGGCGAAAGCATCCGTATTTTCTGGGATAATATCTGGAATACCCAGGGTGCTCTTGGCGGTGCAATCTGGGCTGGAATCGATGAAACGGATCTTTATGATGGTGGAAACGGACAGATGGAATGGGGAATCATTGATGTCTGGAGAAGAAAGAAACCGGAGTTTTACATGACCAGAAAAGCCTATTCTCCAATTAAAGTTATTCATAGCGAAGTAAAGGCTCAGGAGAAAAAGGTTCTGTTGATTATAGAAAATCGTTTCTGTCACACCAATTTAAATGAAGTCAAAGTGCAGTGGAAATGCGGTGACGAAAACGGTATCTGGAAGCTTCCGGAATGTGCGCCGGGAAAGGTGATTAAGGTTTTACTGCCGCTGGAAAATGCAGAGGATCAGTCTCCGGTTACACTGGAATTCCTGGATGGAAATGACTGCCAGATAGATGAAATGAAGGTGTTTTCCCGAGATTATGTGGAAGCTCCGCTGTTTGAGTTAAGTGCAGATGAAACAGAAAATATAAAAGCTTTAAAGATTCATAAAGAAAACCAGGAAGTTTTCATAACGGGAAATGATTTTAAGTTTTCTTTCAATGTTAAGACCGGCCTTTTGACCGGCGGCTGGGCAAAGCAGAATAATAAAATTCTGGTTGGCGGTCCAATATTAAATGTCCCATACCTGAAGCTAGGAGCCTGGTATATGACCTCTTTTGCAGTGAAAGAAAACCAGAATTTTGTAGAAGTTCGAATTCAAGGCGGATATGAAAAAACGCTATCTATAGAGTGGATAATAGAGATTCAAAATGACGGAACCTTCTACACAACATATCAGATCCTTCACCTGGAAAAACATCTTCCCAAGCAGATAAAGCTTCGTGTAGGTGTAGATTGCGGCGGGCTGGATGAGCTTGGAATAGCATACATTCTGGATCCATCTGTGGACACCTTATCCTGGAGAAGAAATATGGATCCGGATCAGGAGGGACGAATTTCTCTCTATCCAAAGGACCATATTTCCCGAAATCAGGGAACTGCAAAGCGCTTTACCAGATCCAATATCTGGGGTGAAATGCCAGTGACTTCCTGGGGGGAAGACATGCGTGACGATATTCTTTTTGGGCGTTATGATGGAGAATATCATGGAAGTAATGATTTCAAAAGTACCAAAGAGGATGTTGCAGAAGCGTATGTTTATAATGAGGACCGAACTAAAATACAGAATGCATTTAATGGCGAAAAAGATGCTGGTAAAATCGGAATGCTGAAAATATTCGGTGCCCAAAAGGAGTCCGATCAGAACAGAAGGCGGGAAGTCTCCAAAGCTAATATCCGTTTGGAAGTGCTTGATCCGAAAGAAGAAAAAATTCTGGAATCTGACTCACAAATTGCCTATACCGGAACCTGGTATCAGGTAATGGATAAGAAGGAAAGCGACCACGGAACGGAGATGTGGAGCAGGGAAAAAGGTGCTGCACTTACTTGTAAATTTCAGGGCACCGGAATCCTATGGTACGGTCCTCAGGATCCTGCGTTTGGCATGGCAGACGTATATGTAGACGGGGAAAAGAAAGCATCCCATATCAGCCAGAGAAGTGCCGGAGTTGATTTCTCCTGCTGCTCTGCAGGTTACGATAAGTGCTATCATTTGCCGATTTTTTCTATTAAAAATCTGCCTTATGGAGAGCATACGATTCGCATTGAAGTGTGCGGAGAAAAAGCAGAAGACGCCACAGATTGTTACATAGTTCTGGACTATTTGCGAGTACTTGGAACAAATCATACAGAGCCTGTTAAGCTGATGATAAACCAGGATTTTTCCTACCCGCATATATCCTGGGGAAATGTGAGAAAGCCTCCAATTATTATAAGAGACGGCACCTGCGGCACTGTTAAGATGAAGCTGTGCACAGTCACTAAAACATGCCAGGTTGATAAATAATAGATTATAAAACAGGAGAATACATAAAATGATCGAATTAACAGACCCGAAAATACAGAAGTATCTGACTCCTTACCGTTATGAAAAACCAGTACTTCATGGATCCGGAATTCTTGGTGCATTTGATGAAAAAGCAGTAGATATTCCATTTGTTTTCTGGCATCAGAACAAGTATTATATGTTGTATACAGGCTTCGACGGCAAAGGATATCAGTCAGCCTTAGCAACCAGTGATGATCTTCTTCACTGGGAGCATAAAGGCGTAATTCTCAAACGAAATCTGGATTCCGACCGTTGGGATCGCATTGGCGGTGCAGCCACCTGGATGATTAAAGAAAGTGATGATTTTAATCAGATTCCAAAGCTTGGAAAAGTAGAGGGAAAATATTGGCTGGTTTATCATTCTTATCCTTCCACAGGCTATGAAAATGGCCCCGCTGAAATTGGTCTGGCGTGGACAGAAGACGAAGAGCTGCTAGACTGGCATTTTCCTGATAAGCCTTGCTTCTCCTGGAAAGACGGTGCCGACTGGGAAGCTGGCGGACTCTATAAAGCCTGCATTATCCGCAATAATGACATTTGGTACATGTTTTATAATGCAAAAGACAAAGAAGAACGCTGGACGGAACAGACAGGTGTTGCAACCTCAAAGGATCTTCTTCACTGGGAAAGATATGAAGGAAATCCAGTGATGAAGGTAAACCGGGAATCCTGGGATGAGCGCTTTGTATCTGATCCATATATTGTGAAGGATGGGGATATTTGGGTAAATTTTTACTTTGGCTATGGCAAGATTTATGAGGATGGACACAGTCACGCCCAGGAAGGACTGGCCCTGTCTGCTGATCTCCTTCACTGGGAAAAAGTAAGGGAACCAATCCTCTCTTTTGGCCCGGAGGGAACTTATTACAGCGGTCATGTTCATAAGGCATCTATTGTAAAAAAAGATGACACATTGTATCACTTTTACTGTGCAACCTGCCCTTGGAAAGAGGGAGATCCAACTAGTGCATACGGTGAATACAGAACCATATGCGTAGCAGCAAATAAGAAATTTTGACCTGATTCTGACAAAAATAAACGCACATAAACAGAACAATATTATGATACAAAAGAAACAGGAGAGTGTATGAAACATTTACAAGCTTTGCTTCAGGGAAAGTGTACCAGCCACATTTTGCCATTCCTTTGGATGAAAGGGGAAGATAATGAAACTATCAAAAAAGAGCTGGATAAAATAGAGGCATGCGGTATCCGTGAGGTTTGTCTGGAATCCAGACCACATCCGGATTTCTGTGGCCCTAAGTGGTGGGAAAATCTGGATTTTATTTGTGAAGAAGCTGAAAAAAGAGGCCTTCGTCTCTGGATTCTGGATGATAAAAAGTTTCCAACGGGATATGCTAACGGAGGATTTGAAAAGCACCCGGAAAAGTCAAAGCTGTACCTTGGAGAGCGACATATGGACATTATGGGTCCCTGCCGCAACAGTGCAGTTCTGGTGGAAAATTTTATTCCTTCAGATGGAAGACTACTGGGAATTCTGGCAGTACCAAAGCCAGATGGACAGACTTTGGCAATAAAAGGAAGCGGCATTTTGAATCTTACAGATACCATGGAAAACGGTTTTGTGTACTTTGATCTTCCAGAAGGAGCTTATCGCCTTTTTATCTTATTTACCACCAGAACCGGGGGCGGAAGAGATCATTATATGAATCTGATCGATTCCTCATCTGTCAAGGTATTGTTGGATGAAGTTTATGAAAAGCATTACGCTCGCTACAGTAAATATTTCGGAAATGTGATTGCTGGCTTCTTCTCTGATGAGCCAGAGCTTGGCAACGTAAAAGGCTATCCCTTTGACAACATGTTAGGCCAGAAAGATATCAGATTGCCTTGGAGCGATGAGCTGGAAAGAAAACTAACAGAGACCTGGAAAGAGGAATTTCTCACCAATCTTCCTGCATTGTGGTACGATTCCGAAGAAAAAACCGCAAAGGTTCGTACAGAATATATGGATGCAATGACCCATTTGGTACACACCTGCTTCAGCGGTCAGATTGGAAGCTGGTGTCAGGTACATGGTGTAGAATATATCGGACATATTATTGAAGATGACAATGCACATGCACGGATGGGCTGCAGCATCGGACATTATTTCAGGGAAATGGAAGGACAGCATATGGCTGGCATTGATGTTGTTCATCATCAGATTGTACCGGGATTTACACAACCGGTTCATCAATGGATTGCAGGAGACCGCGACGGCGAATTTTTCCATTTCGGACTGGCCAAATTAGGAAGCTCGGCAGCTCATATTCAAAAAAACAAAAAAGACCGTGCGCTGTGTGAAATCTTCGGAAACTATGGATGGGCAGAAGGTAATTCCTTTATGAAATGGCTGACTAACCATATGCTTGTAAGAGGAATCAATGAGTTCACGCCACATGCTTTTTCCATGAAATATCCAGATCCTGATTGTCCGCCGCATTTTTATGCAGGCGGTAATAATCCGGGATTTGAGTGTTTCACCTGGCTCATGCAATACATGAACAGGAGTGCCCATTTTCTCAGCAATGGAACCCATCTGGCAGATGCGGCAATCCTTTATCATGGAGAAAGCGGGTGGTGCGGCGAAGCAATGTATTTCCAGAAACCAGGCCGTGCCCTTATGGAAAAACAGCTGGATTATGATGTGATTCCGGCAGATATTTTTGCAGAAGCTATCGTAGAAAATGGAGTGTTGAAGATTCTGGACAAGACCTACGCAAGTCTGATTCTTCCATATGCGCAGTGCTTGGATGAGCGTGTAGTGCAGTTTATAGAAGCCAATCAGAAAAATAAATTAAAGGTTTACATAATTGATAAATTGCCTGAAAAAACTACCAAAGGAACAGAATTGCCGGAAGCATTTTCCAAGTGGGTAGAGATTGTAACATTAGATAATCTGGCAAAAAAAGCTGCGGCAGAAAGTGAAAAGCACAGGATGCGTAAACTTGCAGTTACAGATAACGGTAAGGGAACAATTTCCGAAAACCTTCAGGACCTTCGCATGATCGTGAACCAGACAGAGGAAGGGCTTTGCGCAATGCTGTTTAACGAAAGCGTGTCCAGAAGAGCTGATTTTTCTTTGCTTGTACAGGACGATAAACTGGATGGACTGACCTTTTATGATCCCTGGTTTAATCGCGCCCAAAGCTTTGATTTGAAGCCTTATCCGGCACAGACAGAAGGCTATGCACATCAGATCCTGGGAAGTCTGGAGCCTGGAGAGAGCTGCTTTTTGTGTCTGGAAATAATAGAGCATATTAAAGAAGAAGGAATAAAAATTGAGTCCGATATACACTTTCCTGAGAAACAGACTACCCTCTATATTCCGTGGAAGGTAACTATCAAAGAGGGAAAAACTCTGCAGCTAAAAGCAGATAAAGAGCTTCCAAACATGAACGGAAGGGGCTATTTCCCTGCTTATACGGGAAGCTACCTATATACAGGAAGCTTCACCTGGAAGAAGAACGAAGGAGAGCATTACAGCCTGAAATTCCCGGAAGCGGCGGATTGCCTGAGAGTGAAATTAAACGGAGAAGATGTGGGCTATTTGGCTGGCTTCCCTGCGAAAGTGGAGGTTACAGATGCACTTCTGGACGGTGAAAATCATCTTGAAATAAAAGTAGATACTACTCTTGTCTGGAAGTTGAAAGATGGTGCATCCACTCATTTGCAGATACCTGCGACCGGAATTACAGAAGCACCGGTGATAGAGACGTATATGCGATATTAATTAGATGAGTTTGAAATGCTGTTAAACTTGAAGTTTGCGGAACCTGAGAATGCTGTAAATTACAGAAACAATATGAGAGGAAAATTAAGATGAAGAAAGCAGACAGAATATATTATGGCGGAGATTATAATCCTGACCAGTGGGATGATCAGACAATAGATGAGGATATGCGCTTGTTTAAAAAAGCTGGAATTAATTTATTAACTCTTCCAGTTTTTTCATGGGCAAAGCTTGAGCCAGACGAGGGTGTTTATAATTTCGAATGGTTGGACCGAATCATTGATAAAATTTGGGAAAACGGTATTCATGTATGCCTTGCTACTCCAACTACTGCACAACCGGCCTGGCTGTCCACCAGATATCCAGAAGTACTTCCTGTTGATATTGCAGGAAGAAAAAGAACTCATGGAATGCGCGTGTTCTTCTGCGTAAACAGCTTGAAATATCGAGAAAGAGCAGCTGCAATTGCAGAGCAAATGGCTATGCGTTACGCCCATCATCCAGCACTTGCGATGTGGCATGTTTCCAATGAATATGGAACCTATTGTTACTGTCCGACCTGTCAGGCAAAGTTTCGTGTATGGTTAAGAAAACGTTATGGAACAGTGGATGAACTGAATAAAAGATGGCACACCACGTTCTGGGGAAGAATTGTCAGTAGCTTTGAAGAAGTAACACTACCTACAGAATTAAATGATGATTATCGGTTTAATCCGGCAATTCAGTTAGACTATATGCGCTTTGTAACAGATTCAACAGCGGAATGTTTCCAGAATGAATATGATATTCTGAAAAAATATAATCCGGAGATTCCTATTCAGACAAATATGTCTGGTTTTATCAAGAAATTAGATCAATTTACCATGACTAAGAAATTGGACATAGTAGGATGGGATAACTATCCGTGGCCAGATGATCCGGCGTATTTCGTGGCAATGAAGCATGATATTATGCGAGGCTTAAAAGGAGGCCAGTCTTTTGTTCTAACAGAGCAGTCTCCAAATCAGCAGAACTGGCAGCCTTATAATCTGCTAAAACGTCCTGGTGAAGTGAGAAGATTATCCTATCAGGCAATGGCGCATGGAGCAGATACCTGCCTGTTTTTCCAGATGAGACAGTCTGTTGCCGGACAGGAAAAATTCCACGGGGCAATTATTAGCCATTCAGGAAGAGAGGATACAAGAGTTTTCAGGGAATCAAGTGTATTGGGAGCTGAGCTAGCGCATATAGGAGATACTTTTTTGAATGGAAGGACACCTGCAAGGGTAGGAATCCTTTTTGACTGGAACAACTGGTGGGCATTGGAACTTTCCAGCGGTCCGTCTAAGGATATGGATTATCTAAAAACAGTTTCTCTTTATTATGAAACCCTGTATCGCCAGAATATCGGAGTAGATTTTCTGCCATTTGAGGCAGAGCTGGAGAAATATGATCTCGTTATAGCACCTATGATTTATATGGAAAAAAATAATATTGGCGAAAAGTTAAATGCATATGTGAAAAATGGCGGAACTCTGGTTACTACAGTTATGTCTGGACTTGCAGATGAAAATGACCGTTGCGTATTCGGTGCTTATCCAGGAAAATTAAAGGACATGCTTGGAATCTGGGTAGAAGAAACGGACGCTCTTCGTCCGTATGAACAGAATCATATGAAAATCGAAAAGGCGGATATGGTTTCAAGAGAAGAATATTCCTGTGACTTTTTGTGTGATATTATTCATCCAGAAGGTGGTGCGGAAGTTCTTGCAACCTATGAAGATGACTTTTATGCAGGAACTCCATGCGTGACCTGCAATACTTTCGGAAAAGGAAAAGCTTACTATATTGGAACTCAGCCAGAACAGAAATTTCTGGAAGAACTGATGGAAAAAATTTGTAAAGACTGCAATATCGAAAGCGTATATTCTGCAGATGAAGGTGTGGAGCTGACAGTCAGAAAATCCGATAAAGGTAGAATTGTTTTTGTGATTAATCATAACAGTAAAGAGGCAGAAGTTGATTTTGGAACAGATAAACTGAAAAGCCTTATTGATGAGCGGAAATTTACCGGGAAGAATACGATTCAGCCAGGAGACGTATTTGTAACCATAGTTGAGGAATAGTTTGGAAGAAAATGGAGAAGTGTTGAAATGGAAAAGAATATTTTATTTCCCAAGTTAAATGGTTTCGTCCATGGTGGAGACTATAATCCGGAACAGTGGCTGGATCGTCCGGACATTCTGGAAGAAGATATCAGAATGATGAAAAAAGCAGGTGTGAACTGTGTTACACTTGGCGTTTTTTCCTGGTCCGTATATGAGCCTAGGGAAGGCGAATTTCACTTAGAGTGGCTGAAAAAAATTATGGACAGTTTATATGAAAATGGCATTTATACGATCCTTGCCACACCTTCCGGTGCAAGACCTGCATGGTTGGACAAAAAGTATCCGGAAGCAATGCGAGTTGGAAAAAACGGCCAGCGAAATCATCATGGAGTGCGTCACAATCACTGCATGTCCTCACCGGAATATCGCAAAAAAACAGCACTTATAGACAATCTGCTGGCTGAAAAATTCGGACAGCATCCTGGCCTTATTATGTGGCATGTTTCCAACGAATTAGGCGGAGAGTGCTATTGCCCTCTGTGCGTAGAGCGCTTCCAGAAATATCTGGCAGATCAGTTTGACCATGACATTGACAAATTAAATCAGGCATGGTGGACAACCTTCTGGAGTCACCGCTACAATGATTTCGACCAGGTGGAACCTCCTTTTGCAAACGGCGAAGGCAGTATTATGGGGCTGAATCTGGAGTGGCGGCGCTTTACTACCTGGAACATGAATGATTTCATGAATTCTGAAATAAAGGTTCTGAAAGAAGTCACCCCGGACATTCCAGTGACCGCAAACTTTATGATGCTTTATAACGGTCTGGATTACCGCAAAATGGCGCCATCCTTGGATGTGATTTCCTGGGACAGTTATCCACGCTATAACAATGATTACGAAAGCTTCTATGAAACTATGACAGAAAATGCATTCCATCATGCAGTGATGCGCGGACTGAAAAAGGACAAGCCCTTTATGCTGATGGAAAGTGCTCCGGGACTTGTAAACTGGCATCCATACAACAAAGTGAAAAGACCTGGCGTCCACAAGCTTGCGTGCATGCAGGCAATTGCCTGTGGTTCCGATACTGCTCAGTATTTTCAGTGGAGAAAAGGCCGCGGCTCCTTTGAGCAGTATCATGGAGCTGTTGTAGATCACCTTGGAAAGGATGATACCAGAATTTTCAGGGAGGTGGCAGAGGTTGGTGCTTTGCTCAAAAAAATTGCCCCTGCAGCAGGAACACTGGTAAAAGCAAAAACAGCTCTGTTATTTGACTGGGACAACCGTTGGGCAATCCAGGATGTAAAAGCATTAAGTGAAAACACAAAAAATTATGAAAAAACCTGCATTGGAATCTGGAAAGAATTTCAGAAGCTGGGAGTAGAAATGGATGTGGTTGGTTCCAGTGATGATCTTAGTGATTATAAAGTAGTTGTAGCGCCTATGCTTTATCTTCTCCAGTCGGGAACCACAGAAAATCTGCAGAAATTTGTGAAAAACGGCGGTCAGCTTCTAGCCACTTATTTTACCGGATATGTGGATAAAGATACCTTGTGCTATCTTGGCGGTTTTCCAGGAGACGGGCTGGCAGAGTTGTTCGGAGTGATTAGTGAGGAAATTGACACCTTATATTCCTCTGATAGAAACAGCTTGTGTTTTCCTGATGGAAAAAAATGGACTGTATATGATTACGCAGAAATCTTACGGGTTCAGGATGCACAGATCCTGGCTTCCTATGGAACTGATTTCTATGAGGGAAGTGCCGCATTAACTGTAAAAGAATGGGAAAGCGATACTCATACCGGAGAAAATGGTCGTGCCTATTACATAGCAGCAAGAGTTGCACCTGAAGAAATGGGAAGTCTGTTTGAAACAATGCTTGCTGATGCCGGAATTGCAGTTAAGGATCTTCCGGGAGAAGTGGAATACCATCAACGTCAGGGAGAAGACACTACCTATGAATTCTATCTGAATCATGGCAAAGAAAAATCGCTGATAAAGAATGTAACAGGTAGGAATTTGCTCACAGGAGAAGATATTAACGAAACATTATCGCTAGCTGCTTATGATGTGGCGGTGATTTGTAAACAGTCATAACAATAATAAATGTGACACTAAATAAAGAAATTGGACTTGACGATGACTGCTTTGTAATCGTAAAATTTTTGTATAGATTACAAAAAAGATGGTATGAATTTATAGGCTTTAATGGGTATAATTCACAAGTGAAAATAGAAAATTCAAAAATCGGAAGGGTTTGAAGACTGTTAAAACAGAAAAAGAAGGAGACATTTGAAATGAAATTAGGAATTGTTTATACTAGCACAACACCAGAACTTATTGAGTGTGTAAACGAAGAAATCAGAAAAAATCTTGGAGATACCCCGGAAATTCTCAACTATCAGGATCCGTCTATTCTTGCAGAGGTAAGAGAGCATGGTTATGTAACTGCAGGTGCAGCAGCTCGCCTTGTGGGAATGTACATGCAGGCTGTTTCTGACGGGGCAGATGCAATTTTAAACTGCTGCTCTTCTGTTGGAGAAGTTGCAGATGCCGCACAGAATATTGGACGCTACACAGGCATCCCGATTGTTCGTATTGATGAGGAAATGTGCCGTGAAGCAGCTCGCCTTGGCAAGAGAGTAGGCGTACTTGCAACTCTTCCTACTACCCTGGAGCCTACCAAGAATACAGTCTCCCGTGTTGCAAGAGAAATGAACAGCCATGTAGAACTGGTTGATGGACTTGTAGATGCATTCGGCGCAGACCAGGATAAATTTAAAGCTCTTCTTTGTGCAAAGGCAGAAGAAATCGCAGATCAGGTAGATGTGATTCTTTTGGCTCAGGGATCTATGGCATATGCAGAAGATGCAATTCATGAGAAAATTGGCAAACCTGTACTTTCCAGCCCACGTTTTGGCGCACAGGCACTTGCAGCTGCATTGAAGGCTAAAGGATTATAAGATTAATCATATAGAGAACAAAACTGCACAATTAAAGGAGAACAACCATGCTGACAGATACAACCAGATCCCCTTACGCGAAGGTACATGCGTTGGACGGGATGAAAGTAAAATGGACAGGCGGTCTTTGGAAGGAACGCTTTGATACCTGCGCGAACAGCACTGTGCCTCAGCTGAAGCACATGTTTGACAGCAAGGATATCAGCCATGTAGTAGAGAACTTCAAAATCTGCGCCGGAGATGCGCAGGGAGATTTTGACGGAACTGTTTTCGGAGACGGAGACTTTTATAAATGGATGGAATCTGCCATTTATACGGCTTATCAGACAGATAACCAGCTTCTGAAGGACGAGATTGAAAAATACATTGATCTCATCGGAAGAGCACAGCAGCCGGACGGCTATCTTTCCACCAAGCAGATCATTGGAGAAAGAAGCGGGAACGGCGTTTCCAGAATGGGAGATATTAACGATTTCGAGGTATACAACTTCGGACATATGTTTACAGCGGCCTGTGTACATAAAAGAATTACAGGTAAGGACAGCTTTCTTGCAATTGCAGCCAGAACGGCAGATTATCTGGAGCATCTGTATGAAGAGGCGGAGCGCACAGGAGAGGTTCAGACTGCAGTTTGCCCTTCCCATTATATGGGACTTGTGGAAATGTATCGTACCACTGGCGAGGAACGTTATCTAAAGCTTGCAAAGCAGGCGATTGCGCTTCGTGACAGCGTAAAGAACGGTTTGGATGACAACCAGGATAAGATTCCGCTGAAGCAGCATGAGAAGATTCTTGGACATGCAGTTCGTGCCAATTATCTCTATGCAGGTGTAGCAGATCTTTGCCTGGAAGAGGAAGATCCGGACTATATCAATGTTCTCCACAAAGTATGGAGAAGCCTTGTGGATAAAAAGCTTTATATTACCGGCGGATGTGGAGCCTTGTATAATGGTGCCTCTCCGTATGGATACTTTTTTGATCATCAGCTTGTTCATCAAGCATATGGCTATGAGTACCAGCTTCCGAATATTACTGCATACAATGAAACCTGTGCATCTCTTGGCGGCGTTTTCTGGGCATACCGCATGTTCCAGCTGGAGCCAAAGGCAGAGTACTTTGATATTCTGGAACGAATGATGCTGAATACCAACCTGGCTGCACTGAGCCTGGACGGAAAAAGATTTTTCTATGAAAATATGTTAAGACGTGCCAGGAAGCTTGACTATAAGCTGATCTGGCCTCTTACAAGAAGCGAATATATTCTCAGCTACTGCTGTCCGCCAAACCTGGCAAGAACCATCGCCCAGTCCAGCGAATATGCATATCTTACATCTGATAACAGCGTATGGACCGGTATGTACGGTGCTAGTGAAGCACAGGTGAAGCTGGAAAATGGCGGAGAATTCACATTGGTACAGTCCACTGATTATCCGTTCGATGGAGCAATCCGCTTCACAGCAAAGAATGTGAAGGTAAATGCTCCTGTTCACTTAAGACTGCGTGTTCCGGGATGGGCAGCTTGTGGTCACATCAAGGGCGCTGGCACAGACCGCGAGCTGACAGCAGCAGATGCAGGCACTTATCTGGATATTCTCGTAGAGGATTTACAGAATATGGATGTACAGCTGAATCTGGATATGAAGATCCGCTATACAGTAGCTAATAACATGGTTGAAGAAACTGTGGGACAGGCTGCAATTGAGAGAGGACCATTGGTATATTGCTGCGAGAGTGTAGATACCCATGCATCGACTCTGGATGACATTTATCTGGATCTGAATGCAGAGTTTGTTCCTGTTGAATTTGAAATCGAGGGAAGAAAAATGACAGCCCTCGAGACTGAGGAATATACCATTGACCGTTCTGAGTTTGACAGAAATGCTCTGTATCAGCCGCTGAAATACCATGGTATGAGCAAAAAGCATGTACGTCTGATTCCATATTATGCATGGGATAACCGTGATTACGGTGAGATGAGAATCTGGTTTCCAATCGCATATACCGTATAAAAATGGGTACTGTGCCCGTAATTGACTGGGCAATAAGACACCAACAGAATGGAGAGTTATAGAAGCTATGGAATGCAAAGTAATTCCTTTCCAGACTGCTGCGGAAAGAGACAAAACAGATGCCGACAAAGCAGAAGCACTTCTTTCCAAGGCAATGGAAGGTTTTCATAAAAAATTAGTAGTACTGGATGATGATCCGACTGGAGTTCAGACCGTTCATGATGTGTCTGTTTATACTGACTGGGAAGAAGAATCCATTCGCAAGGGATTTGAGGAAAAAGAAAACATGTTTTTTATCCTCACCAATTCACGGAGCTTTTCTGTAGAGGAAACTACAAGAGTTCATCTGGATATTGCCGCAAGAGTGGCAAAGGTTGCCAGAGAACTGGGACAGGATTTTATGATTATTTCCCGTGGAGATTCTACTTTAAGAGGTCACTATCCGCTGGAAACACAGCTTCTGGCAGACGGTCTGACAAAAAATGAGGGCGCTGTTGTTGATGGGGAGATTATCTGCCCGTTTTTCCCAGAGGGCGGACGCTATACAATGGATAACATCCATTATGTAAAAGAACAGGACAATCTGGTTCCTGCCGGAATGACAGAGTTTGCAAAAGACAAGACCTTCGGCTACAAATCCTCCGACCTTACGGAATATGTTGAGGAAAAAACAGCCGGAAAATATAAAAAAGAAGACTGCATCACAATTTCTCTGGAAGAGCTGAATGCGTTGGATATACAGGGGATCAAAGCAAAGCTTATATCTGCGAAAGACATGGCGAAGATTATTGTGAATGCAGTTTCCTACGCAGATCTGAAGGTTTTTTGTACAGCACTGGTGCTTGCTATGAAAGAGGGAAAACATTATATGGCAAGAACAGCAGCAGCTTTTACCAAGGTAATGGGACGCATTCTGGACCAGCCTCTTCTTGGAAAAGCACAGCTGGAGGGTGCGACCAAAAACGGTGGAATCGTTCTGATCGGTTCCCACGTGAAGAAGACTACAGACCAGCTGAACTGTCTGAAGGAACTGGACGGACAGGTCGATTTTATGGAATTCCAGGTAAACACCGTTTTCGAAGAAAATGGTCTGGAGAAAGAGGTAGAGAGAACGGTGAAGGCAGCAGAGGAAAAAATCCTTTCAGGCAGAACCGTTGTAATTTATACAAGCAGACAGCTTCTTGCACCGGAGAACATGACTCCGGAGGAGAAACTGCAGATTTCCGTAAAAATTTCCAATGCTGTGACAAGTATTATCGGCAAGCTTCAGGTGAAACCGAAATTTATTATAGCAAAAGGCGGAATCACATCCTCAGATGTGGGAACCAAGGCACTTCATGTAAAGAAAGCCCGGGTTATGGGTCAGGTGAAGAAGGGAATTCCGGTTTGGATGACCGGAGAAGAGAGTAAATTCCCCGGAATGCCTTATATTATTTTCCCAGGCAATGTAGGGGAAGTAAGTACTCTGAAGGAAATCGTGGAAGAATTAATTTGAAAAGCTGTGAAATCATGAAAAGCATGATGTAACCATAAGATCTACTTAAATGGGAGGTAATAAGATGAGAAAAGTAATTATTTCTCTGGCACCTGTACAGGCAGGAACCAGTGTGGATGCAGTAAAACTTGCAGAGGATGTTGAGAAAAGCGTAAAGCTTGGCGCAGCCATGTGCCATCTTCACTGCCGTAAACCGGATGGAAGCCTTACACCGGATATTTCTTACATGTCTGAGTGCTTTGACGAGATTTTGAAACGTACAGATGTAGTTGTTCAGGCTTCTACAGGTGGTGTCTCTGACATGAATATTCAGGATCGCTGTAATCCCTTGGATTATCCCAAGGTAGAGAGTGCATCACTGAACGGTGGAAGCACAAACCTGGGAGAAGCAGTATATATCAATTCCTTTGACGATATCCGCTACTGTGCAGATGCAGTTTATAAAAGAGGGATTCTTCCGGAAACTGAGGTTTTTGATATCGGAATGCTGCACAATATGGCAGTTGTGAAATCTGAGCAGCCATTTGCAGACCCCATGTTATTCAACCTGGTATTCGGTCACAAGGGTGGCATGCAGCCTACACCTGAAATGTTGGCAGCTTTTCGCTCCTTTGTTCCATCCGATGCACTTTGGGGTGTTACTCATTTCGGACGCGATAACTGGACCTTCCTGGCAGCCGCTATCGCTATGGGCGCAACTGTAGTCCGTGTGGGCTTTGAAGACAGCCACTATCTTGAAGATGGCGTGGATGCAAAGTACAACTGGCAGGTTGTTGAGAAGCTGGTGAACCTGATTCGCGCTATGGGTCTGGAGCCTGCAACACCAGATGAAGCAAGACAGATGCTGAAGCTTAGAAAACGCTAAATGAATTCTAGAATACAGGAATCATTTGTATAAAGAAAGGTCAGGGATAAGAAATGCTCGCAATTAAAAAAATTTATATGGATTATGAAACTGCTCCTGTAGGCGTTTCTCATATGCCCCAGTTTGCCTGGGAGCTTGTCAGCGATAAGAAAAATGTAAAACAGAAATCCTATGAGCTTCAGATCGCAAAGGATGCTGATTTTACAGATTTGATTTACAACAGCGGAAAAACAGAGTCCGAGGAGTCTGCTCATGTTTATGTCCAGGGGACATTAGAAAATGCAAAACGCTATTTTGTCCGCGTGAAAGCCGCAGATGGAGAGGAAGAAACTTTGTGGAGCGACACCGCTTCCTTTGTAACTGCACTTGCAGGCGCAAATGGCGAGTGGGAGGAAGGTGCACCTGCATGGAAAGCACCTTTCGTATCTGCCGAGACAGACGATTCCTACAAAAATGCTTCCAAGGGAACCTATGTAAGAGGAAACTTTGAAATTAAAAAAGAAGTAAAGGAAGCCTATGCATTTACCACTGCCCTTGGCCTGTATCAGTTTTATCTGAATGGCAGAAAGGTTGGCGAGGATGAAATGACACCTGGCTGGACTTCTTATAGGAGACATCTTCTTTACCAGACCTATGATGTAACGGAATATCTGCAGAAGGGTATAAACGGTGCCGGCGCTATGCTTGCTCCTGGCTGGTATAAGGGTGTTATGGGACTTACAAAAGCCCGCAACAATTATGGTGATCAGACAGCTTTTACCATGGAGATCGTGGTCCGCTATACAGATGGAACCACAGAATCTATCTGCACAGATACCTCCTGGACCGGCTGTGATTCTCCTGTTGTTTTTGCGGAAATTTATGATGGTGAAACCTATGATGCAAATTTGGAAATTCCAGACTGGTCAAAGGCAGAGACACCGTCCGGAAGCTGGAAGCCGGTACAGCTTGTATTTTTTGATACAGAGGTAATGCGCGCTCAGTATGCAGCTAAGGTTCACGTAATGGACCGCATTCCTGCAAAGCGTATTTTTAAAACTCCTGCAGGAGATACGGTTGTGGATTTTGCACAGAACATGGCAGGCCGCATTGAAGTCACTGCATCCGGAAAACCAGGAGATGTAATTGAGCTTCACTGCTTTGAAGTTCTGGATAAAGACGGAAATGTTTATCTGGACAACCTTCGTGCTGCCAAGGCTACTATGAAATATACATTTGCCAAAGAGGGAACTGTTACCTGGCATCCGACCTTTACATATATGGGATTTCAGTATGCACTGATCGTTTCCTATCCGGGAGAGCCAAAGGCAGAAAACTTTACTGCATGCACATTGCATTCTGATATGGCTTCCACCGGAAAGCTGGAGTGCTCAAACCCGCTTCTGAACCAGCTTCACCATAACTTTCTGTGGGGACTGAAGAGTAATTTCCTGGATGTGCCTACAGACTGTCCGCAGCGTGATGAGCGTCTTGGCTGGACTGGCGATGCGCAGATTTTCTGCCGTACAGCAACCTATCTGATGAATACATATACCTTCTATAAGAAATGGCTTCGTGATCTGGAGGTTGACCAGACACCGGAGGGCGGCGTACCGCACGTAGTTCCGAACATTGAAGAAGGCCGAACAGATGGCAACTGGCTTCTCAGCCAGGGACCTCATTCTGCAGCAGCATGGGCCGATGCGGCAATCATCAACCCGTGGACCATGTATCTGATGTATGGAGACAAGGATATTCTGAAAAGACAGTATAATAGCATGAAGGGATGGATCGATTTCATGCGTGCCCATGCTGTGGATTATATCTGGAATTATAAGCTGCAGTTTGGTGACTGGGTTGCTCTGGATGCAGAAGAGGGAAGCTATTTTGGTGCAACTCCAAATGATCTGACCTGCACTGCATACTATGCATATTCCACCGGACTTTTCGTAAAAATGGCGAAGGCTCTTGGAAAGGATGATGTGGCAGCAGAATATGAGGAGCTTTACAGTAAGATCGTGAAGAAATTCCAGGATACCTTCTTTGACGCAGAGGGTAATATGACAGCTCAGACACAGACCGCACATATTGTGGCACTGTATTTCCAGCTCACTCCTGAGAAATATATTGAAAAAACAGTGGAAGGCTTGAAGAAACTGCTGGCCAAGGAAAACGGACATCTGGTTACCGGATTTGTAGGAACTCCGTATTTCTGCCATGCGCTGAGTCAGAACCATGCTCTGAAGGATGCTTATGACCTGCTTCTGAAGGAGGATTTCCCATCCTGGCTGTATCAGGTAAAGAAAGGTGCTACCACAATCTGGGAACACTGGGATGGACTGAAGGATGACGGAAGTATGTGGAGCGCAGATATGAACTCCTTCAATCATTACGCATACGGCGCCATCGGAGAGTGGATGTACCGCGCAATGGCTGGAATCGAGGCAGATCCGGAGCAGCCGGGCTTCAAGCATGCAGTGCTTTATCCGCGAATCGGAGGTAATCTGAAGTACACAGAAGGAAATTATCATAGCATTTATGGCAATGTTGGTGTAAAATGGGAAGTCCAGGGAACACAGATTCTTTTGACTGTTCAGATTCCGGTAAACACAACTGCCCAGATTCGTCTGGATCAGGCGAAAGCTGTTGTAAAAAGCGATGGGCTTACCTTTACGAAGGCAGCAGATTACATGAGTGCTGAAGCAGGAAGCGGAACTTACCACATTGTGTTTGAACAGTAATTTAAAATATTTTTGCGGCACAATATGAAAGGGTGATGAGAATATGGAAAAGAAAAAACAGGCTTCGGGAATACAAAAAGCATGGAGGCAGCTGAGTATTCAGAACCAGATTTTTCTTTCCATGTTTCTTATCACCCTTTTAGGTGTTGGGGTTTTGATGAATATTGTATATAAAGCCTCTGTTGATGCGATTGAGCAGAATTACCGGGCTTCTTATCAATCTACGCTTAAGAATTCCAGCCGTGTGCTGGATATGAATCTGAAAAATATTGTGGATGTTGGACGAAGCTTTCTTAATGATAAGTCTTTTCAGCAGATTCTGGAAAACGGAAATAAATATGGAGGAAGCAAATTTTCTTCCGGTGACCGGACAAAGCTTCGAAAAGTGGCGAATGAGATGGCCAGTCAGCAGGTTTGGGTGAATTATATTGTATTTACAGATTTGTATGGACATGTTTATCAGCTGAACAATATCAATCAGGGAACCTATGACTTCTATATGTATTATGCAGATAAGGATATCCTGAAAGAGGACTGGGTAAAGGCAGCCAATGAAGCTAAGGGACGAGAAGTGTTTTTTAAGGACAGCATTCTGGCAGTGGGATCTAAAGCAGGCTTTTGCTATGCAAAATATATGATCAATCCTTCTGATGGAGAGGGAATGGGATATATGGTAGTTGGCCTTAGCCAGAAGCTTCTGGGAAAATCCTTTGTCATGGGAAATGAAAGCTTTAATTCCAGCAATTTTATGGTGTTGGATGAGGATGGCGAGCTGATTTATTTTGTTGGAAATGAGGAGAGAGAGACTGCTATTATGGAAGCCTTTTCCAACCCGGAAAAAAACAGTCTGTATCTTTTTTCTTCTGTTACAAACTATACTACAGGATGGAGTATTGTAAATGTAGTAGAAAAAAATGAACTTAGTGAGGAAAGCAAGGGAATTCGGCTGCTTTCATTTCTGGTAGCAGGCTGTGTTCTGGTTGTAGGCTTCATTATGGCGAGAATTATTTCCAGAACTATCAGTCAGCCTCTGAAGCAGCTGGAAAATACTATTGCACAGGTTGGCGAGGGTGAACGTCATATTACAGAAGAGTTTGATTACAGTGAGGTTGGCCGTATTGGTCAGAAGTTTAAGGAAATGGTTAATACGAATCTGGAGCTTTCTGAGCATCTGATGGCTGTAAAGCTGAATGAACGTGAGGCAGAGCTTATGCTTTTGCAGTCCCAGATTAATCCTCATTTTCTTTATAATACCCTGGATTCTCTGTATTTTGTGGCAATTATGCACGGGGATGACCAGATGGCAGAGATGGTGGAAGCACTCTCCGATAATTTCAAGCTGGCACTAAATAACGGAAATAAATATATTAAGGTTGCAGATTCCGTAAAATGGATGCAGGGCTATATGAAGCTGCAGAATATGAGGTACAATAACCGTTTTGAGCTGTTTGTGGATATCAGCAGAGAAATCCTCCAGAGGGAGACGATCACCTTTATTTTTCAGCCGTTTATTGAGAATGCCATGTATCACGGTCTTGAGCCCAAAATCGGTAAAGGTAAAATTTCCTTGCGAGGCTGGCAGGAGCAAAACAATATGATTTTTACCATTGAAGACGATGGCGTGGGAATTGACGATATGTCAAGGCTGGAGAACGGTTACGGTGTGCGAAATGTAATTGAGCGTATAAAGCTGAATTACGGAGAAAAATATGGAGTAACCTTTGAAAGCAGTCCGGGAAAGGGAACGAAGGTGACGATTGTAGTTCCGGTAAAATAAGGAGGAATTTATGTATCGTTTAGTTGTGATTGATGATGAATATATTGTAGTGCAGGGGATCAAGGCTTTGCTTTCCCGTCTGAAGCTGGATTATGAAGTGGTAGGCGCTGCTTATGATGGTATCCAGGGGCTTGAAGTAATCCGAAACGAGAAGCCGGATGTGGTAATTACAGATATCCGTATTCCGGGGCTGGATGGCCTGTCTGTTATCGAAACTGCCAAGGATGAATGTCCGGATACAAATTTTATTGTAATTAGCGGATATTCGGAATTTGCGTATGCGCAGAGGGCATTGACCCTGGGTGTAAAGGATTATATTGATAAGCCGGTTACTGCAGAAAAGCTGAAAAATGCTCTTGCCCGTGTTGAAAGCGGATGGGCCAAAACCAGATATGAAGATGATAAGAAAGCACAGGCGAACAGGGAAAAATTCCAGGAGCTTGATAAGATCTTTGAAGATGGGGTGCGCAGCATTACAAGGGGAGATGCCGGATCATTTCGGGAATATTCCAGACAGGCTATCGCCTGCCTTAAGGAGCTCTATCCGGATGAGCAAGACTTTCGGCGGGAATTTTACAAGCATCTTTGTGTACTTAGTGATGTGCTGATTGAGAGTCAGAAGCAGGTGGAGCGTGGTTCACTGGTTTCATTCCAGGAAATGGAAAAATGTGAGACTATGGAACAGATACAAGCTTACGGTGAAGGTGTACTGTCAGATATCAACAAGCATCTGACAGCAGACCAGACAGGAAGCAGACACAGGGTGATCCTGGAATTGCTCACATATCTGGACGAACACTACAACCTGGACATTGGACTGAGCGAGCTTGCAGACAGAGTGGGAATGAGTACCGCATACTTAAGTGTCCTTTTTAAGACAGAAGTAGGAACCTCTTATGTGAAGTATCTTACAGATCTGCGTATTAAGAAAGCAAAAAAGCTGCTTCAGGATGGCTATAAGGTTCACGAAGTAAGCGAGTTGGTAGGATATAATAATTACAGATATTTCTGTGATATTTTTAAGAAGCATGAAGGCATGACACCCAATGAATACAAAGGAAATGTATGGAATCCAGAAGGATGATATAGGAGAATACACAAAGTGCACATATTCATTAGCTTGAATATGTGCACTTTGTGTATTTAGTATAATAAACTGCCTGAATGCATTACAATTTTTATATAAAACAGTCTAAAAAAACTGTACATTACCAAAAAAATTAGGCACTGGTAAATTAACGGGAAACTGGTATTATATAAGCATAAGATATTTCCCGGGGATACAAAGACAATAAGCGAAAAACATTAAACGAGACCGAAAAAAGTAACTGGCTAACCAAAAATCAAAAATTGAAAATTCTGGAGGAATTATAATGAAAAAGAGAGCATTAGCTATTTTAATGGCAGCATTAACAGCAAGCACCATGCTTGCAGTTCCTACATTTGCAGCAGATTACTCAGGAGAGGATCCACAGCTTGAGAAAAACATCAAAATCCTTACCATCTGGGCAGAAGATAATGACAACGGTGTGCTGTTAAATAAGATTTGTGAAGATTATCAGAAAAACGTAAACCCGAACTTCACATGGGAGTATGAGATGGTTGCTTCTGACAACCTTCAGCAGAAAATTGCTACACTGGCAGCATCCAATGATCTTCCGGATCTGTTCGCTTATGAAGCAGGTGCTCCGCTTAGCGTACTGATCGATTCCGGTAAAGTAAAAGATATTTCCGAAGCAGTTGATGAAATCGGAACAGCTGATTACTTGAACAGTGGTGCTGTTGAGCTTCTGAAAGGATTATCCGGAACAGATGATCTTTATGATCTTCCTCTTGGACTGAACGTAGAAGGCTTCTGGTACAACAAAGCTCTGTTTGAGCAGGCAGGATGTGAGGTTCCTACTACATGGGATGAATTTGAAGAAGTTCTTCAGAAGCTTTCCGATGCTGGTATCCAGCCTCTTACAACCGGCGGATCTGACAAATGGGGTGCAACCCGTCTGATCAACGCTTACGCAGTAAGAACAGCAGGAAACGACATCATGACAAAAGCAGCTGACGGCGAGGTTCCTTACACAGATGAGAAGCTGGTTGCTGCAGCTGATAAACTTGCAGAGTGGGCTGAGAAAGGATACTTCGGAGAAGGTATTACAACAGTTGATATGAACACAGCTGGTTCCATGCTGATGAGCGGAAAAGCTGCTATCTTCTACAATGGTTCCTGGTTTACACAGAACCTGACAGATGATTCCCAGAACCCGGCAGGCGAGGACGGAATCGGATTCTTTAACATTCCGGTTGCAGATGAGTCCGTTAGCTCCGCAACTTCTTACTCTATGAACTGTGGTAACATTCTTGCTCTTGATAACGATAAATATGACGAGGCTACTGGCTGGTTCCTGAAATACTTCATGGAGAACATCGGAAACCTTGCAATGGAAGAGCAGGGAACTGTTAAAGGTTACACATATGATGTTGCAGCAGATGATATGGATGGTTACACCAAGCTTGTTCTTGATGAGATTGACAAATCCACAGAAGGATTTGCATGGTGGGAAGCAAAAATGCCTAGCGAAATCTCCAAGACTGCACAGGAAAATGTACAGCCTCTGCTGAACGGCGAAATGACTGGCGAAGAATATATGCAGTCCATCCAGGACGTATATGACATGCAGTAAGTATCAGCTTTGGCAATATAAGCTTTGAACTTCAAATGGGAGTGTTTGCCAACAGACACTCCCATTTTTATGTCAGAAATCAGAAAGGAAGGAATTTTATGAACAAGGTATTAGGTAATAAGAAAGCGATATCCCTTTTCGTAATTCCGGCGTTAATTGTTTACACTATCATCGTAATGGTACCGGTTATCTGGTCGCTGTACTATTCATTTTTCAGCGGCAGCCCGGGACTTCAGTGGGAATTTGCCGGATTTGACAATTATGCAAGACTTTTTAGAGACAAGAACTTTTTAAATGCATTAACAGTAAACTGTAAATATGTATTAGTAGTAACCATTGGCCAGGTTGGAATGGGACTTTTACTTTCCCTGATGTTTAAATTCTGGTTGAGGAGATGCAAAACTATCGTAAGAACCCTGGTTTTCTTCCCTGTAGTACTTCCTACTGTTGCAGTAGGTCAGCTGTTTGCAAAGATTTATGAGATTCAGCCAAACTATGGTCTGTTAAACTCCTTACTTGACTCTCTTGGTTTTACAAACCTTGTTCAGCCATGGATCGGCCAGTCCAGCACAGCTCTCTGGGCATTGTGTGTAATGGATATCTGGGTAGCCATGGGATTCTATTCCGTAATTTTCTATGGTGCACTCCTTGATATCTCCGATGATATCCTGGAAGCAGCAAGAATCGATGGCTGCGGCGGATGGCAGTTATTTAAGAATATTCTTCTTCCACTGCTTCGTCCGATGGTAATCACCAGCCTTGTATTCAGCTTCTCCGGTACTGTAAAAATGTTTGAGTCCGCTATGGCTCTTACAAAGGGCGGTCCAGGAAGCGCAACCAAATCACTGTCCATGTATATGTATGACGTTGCATTTACATACAATAAGGTGGGTTACGCCAGCGTTATCGCAATCGTGATTTTCCTGATCTGTGTAGTCGGTTCTCTTGTTATTAACAAATTTGATGTGAAAGACTGAAAGGAGGAAATATTATGAAAAAAGTAAAAGCAGCTTTTCGAGGAATTGTAATTTTCCTTCTTTGCATGATTGAAATTTATCCGCTGTTCTGGATGCTTACAGCATCCTTCAAGAAACAGGCTGAGTGGAGTGAGAAACCTGCCTATGCATTAAACGATGGCTTTTATTTCCAGAACTACTCTGATGCATGGACAAGAGGCCACATGTCCACATTCTTTAAGAACAGCTTGATTACCACATTAGTGGCACTGGTATTTATCGTATTCTTCTCTGTGACAGTTGGTTTCGCTGTAACCAAGATGAAATGGAAATTCAGAAATGCAGTTGCACAGTATTTCCGTTTCGGTATTATGATTCCGGTTGCAATCGCATTGATCCCGCTGTTCCAGATTTACAGCAAAACAAATATGCTGAATACCAGAACCTGTCTGATCATTACTTACATAGCTTTCGGTTTGTCACTTTCCATCTATCTGGTTCAGGGATATCTTCGCTCCTTCCCGGATGACATTATGGAAGCTGCCGTTATTGATGGCTGCGGTATCTACAGACTGATGTGGCATATTGTAACACCACTTATGAAGAACTCCATTGTAACCGTACTGGTACTTCAGTTCTTCTTCAAATGGAATGACCTTCTGTTTTCCATGACATTCATCAGCGATTCTGCACTGAAGACAGTTCAGACAGGACTTCTGTATTTCTCTGATGAGTTTGGATCCAAGAACTGGGGTGCAATCTTTGCTTCTGTATCCATGAGTGTATTCCCGCTTTTGATCCTGTACATGGCACTGAATAAGAAACTGATGGAAGGTATGACAGCAGGAGCTGTAAAGGGCTGATATTATGGAAGATAAAAGGACAGAGCAGTACAGACAGGAACTGAAAAAATTTGTAATGTCTCACACGGAGGATGTGCTGAAGAATCCGCGAAGCTTTATCCGTTATCCATTTATTGATCCAGGCTCTGTTTATGATGGAAATGTATGGGACTGGGATACCTACTGGTCCGTATACGGCTTCCTGAATCTGGCGGATTCTTATGAGGATCCGTCTGTGAAGCCAAGAATTATAGAGCATGCACAGGGAAATATCCGCAACTTTTTTGATCATCAGCTTGAAGACGGATACATTCCTATGATGATCGAGGTTGCAGACTGGCCGGAGCCGTATCTGAATATGCGACACAAAGAAGGAAAAATTATGAATATGCATAAGCCCTTCCTTTGCAGCCAGATGTGCCTGATCAGTGATTACACAGGAGATTACAGCTGGACTGAGGAGTTTCTCCCTGGTGCAGCGAAATATTTCGACTGTTATGATCACTATTATTTCCACGAAAACAGTGGGCTGTATGTATGGCAGGATGATATTATGATCGGTATGGACAATGACCCGGCAACTTTTGGACGCCCGCCATTTTCCACTGCAAATATTTATCTGAACAGCTTTATGTGCGTAGAGCTTGAGGCTGGCGCAAAGCTGTACCGCCAGTTTGGAAAAGAGGAAGAGGCAAAGAAGCTTCTTGGGAAACGCGATGCTTTGATTACAGCTATCCAGCAGGAATGCTGGGATAAGCGTGACCGCTTTTTCTATTCCGTCGATGTGGATATTAAGACCAGAAAATACGATTGGTTCCATCAGGGACTTGGAGTTTTCTGGAAAACACTGCCTATCAAGATTCGTGTATGGTCTGGCTTTATCCCCATGTATGCAGGAATTGCTACTAAAGAGCAGGCAGCAGATATGGTGAAGCATATTTTTGATCCCGATACCTTTGGTTCAGACTTTGGCCTGACCACGCTTTCAAAGGATGAGAAAATGTTTGACCTGTCTGTTACCAATAATCCGTCCAACTGGCTTGGCCCGATCTGGCTGGTTGCAAACTATGTGGTATTTCGAGGACTTCTGAACTACGGATACCGCATGGAGGCGGAAATTATGTACAAGCGCACCATGCGCCTTCTTGGAGATGATCTGGAAAAAACAGGCAGTCTTCATGAGTATTACAATCCATTTAACGGGGAACCGGTTATGAATGGAGGTTTTATCAACTGGAATATACTGGCACTGAATATGGCAGATGAGCTGGAAGGAAAGAAACCGATGTGTCTGCAGTCGTCGTATGAGAAATAAAATGATGATGTTGGGGTAAAAAGGTTTTTTGCCACTGGTATCATAAAATGTATATTGAAAAAGATTGTAAGATTGTAGCAAGGTTGCGATTTTACAATCTTTTTTTATAAAGTGGAGGTAAGAAGAGATGATTCAAAATCCAATTCTTCCGGGATTTTGCCCGGACCCCAGTATTATCCGTGTGGGGGAGGATTATTATATTGCCAACTCAAGCTTTGAGTGGTGGCCGGGTGTGAAAATTTACCACTCAAAGGATTTGAAGCATTACGAGCAGCTGCCGTCACCACTGACCAGGATGAGCCAGCTGAACATGGTAGGAGAGCCGGATTCCTGCGGCGTGTGGGCTCCGGATATTTCTTGGGACGGGGAGTATTTCTGGCTGATTTATACAGATGTGAAGACTCGTACTGGAGGACTTTTTAACACCCACAATTATCTGGTGAAATCAAAGGATATACGCGGCTGGTCGGAACCGGTTTATCTGAACAGCTCAGGATTTGACCCATCTGTATTTCATGATACAGATGGAAAAATGTATATTGTGAATATGATCAATAATTTCAAGGGAATTCTGGTACAGGAGTATGACCCTGAGAAGGAATGCCTGGTAGGAGAGGCGAAAAATGTCTTCCCGGGAACCGGACGAGGCTATACAGAAGGTCCCCACATTTACCATATTGGAGAATATTATTATCTGCTGATGGCAGAAGGGGGAACCAGTTACGAGCATATGGCGACCATGGCAAGATCCCGTTCCATCTGGGGACCATACGAGGAAGATCCAGGCAATCCGGTTCTGACTTCTGATGTGGAAAATCCGGAGGAGCTGCAGAAGTGCGGACACGCAGATCTTGTATGCACTCAGAATGGGGAGTGGTACATGGTGCATCTATGCGCAAGACCACCCAAAGGAACCCGCCAGTGCGTCCTTGGCCGCGAGACCGCAATTCAGAAAATGGTGTGGAACGAAGATGGCTGGCTGCGCCTGGCCTGCGGCGGAAGGTTTGGCCAATGGGAGACGGAAGAACCGGAGGGAATTGCAGAATATATTTTCCCGGAGGAAGAGGGGAAGGATTATGGGAGAGATGACTTTGGGAGAGTTTTGGATGTGCGCTACACATCTCTGCGCCAGTCTTATGACAGCTACGCAAGTTTGACCGAGCGTCCGGGCTATCTGCGCCTCTATGGCCAGGAATCCCTGAATTCTTGCTGCAACGTCAGCATGATTGCCAGGCGCCAGCAGGCACGTCATGTTCAAGTAGAAACCAGCATTGATTTTGTGCCAACATGCAGAGAACAGATGGCTGGCTTGGCTTACATGTATGATACGGGAAACTTCTATCTTCTGGTAAAAACCAGAGACGAGGAATATGGTTGTCCGTCACTTGACCTGAAGATTCCAGCGAAGCTTCGTTTAATCCGAAGCAGCCACTTCGCAGTGGATGATGTAATCACTCCGATTGCCATCCCCGAAAACGGCCCCCTGTTCCTGCGCACCGTCACCACCGAGGATGGCCTGCACGCGAAATTCTACTATTCCCTGGACGGACAGAATTTCCTTGAATTGGCCGAAGTCCCCACCAACATCCTCACCGACGAACAAAGTGAGGGCTTCACCGGCGCCCACTTCGGCATGTACTGCCACGACATGACAGGCGGAAGAAAATGGGCAGATTTTGATTATTTTGAGATTTTGAGGAAATAAAAAATTAGTATCATACTAAGACTTCCCATACCTAAAATGGGATTCGCACCTTTGTTAAAATGGTTTTTCGACAACTCCATTATACCAAGAGGAACAGGTTTATGCCTTTTTTATTGGCTGAAATATTGAATTTTCAATGTTCAACACACCGTACTGGTGTGGGAAGTTTTAGTATCATAGCTATAAATGAGCAAGTTCGTGATTTTGCATAAAAGAAATTGCAACAATTAGTAAGGCAGTTGTAAGTATAATTTGCAATTCCTCATAAGTACTTATAATGATTACTCCCTTCTGGTAAGGTGTCCAGATCGAGTGAAAGCACGTCCCCCGGCTACCCGGTTAAGTATATTATATTGTCAAGGTGCTATGATCCTCTTTTTTCTCGTAAATATCATCTCAAAATACGAATAAAGTACGTCTATTAATATATTAAAACCTGTTAAAATGAATTTGTCAAGAATAATATAAAAGCTAAAAGGAGCAGTTAAAGTTTGAAACAAATAATGAAAGGATTGCTCTTTTGGGTTAATAAATTCCTACATTTTCTTAATAAAGTTTCATTGCAAAACCCATGTTTCCTGGCGTATTATGGTAGCAGGAAACATGGGTTTTTATGTTTATGGAAAAAGAAATTTTTTAGTAAAAGGAGTATCTGATTATGGAAATGAACTATGCAAAAACTGTGGAAAAATGGGGAACCCTTGAGGTTGCAGTTAAGGGGCCGAAGGAGGGGAATCCTTTCTGCGACCAGTGGATCAAGGGAACTTTTGAGTGTAAAAATGAGAAGAAAACAGTAGACGGTTTCTATGATGGAGACGGTGTTTATAAAGTAAGATTTATGCCATCTTTTGTGGATACATATACATTTAAAATCGAATCTTCCTTCCAGACAGAAAGCGCAGAAGAAGTCAGCGGCAGTTTTGAAGCTGTAGCCCCTTCCGCAGACAACCACGGTCCAGTCCGCGTAGCCGGAACCTATTACCTGGCTTACGAGGATGGCAAGCCTTATCATTGTATTGGAACTACCTGTTATGTATGGAACCTGCAGAATGAAAAGCTTCAGGAGCAGACCCTGAAAACCCTGGAAGAAAATGCGTTTAACAAAATCCGTTTCTGCATTTTCCCGAAGCACTACGATTACAACCTTCACGAGCCAATCACCTACCCGTATGAGGGAACACCCTGCGACACTTCTGAATTAAATGAGAACAATTTCGCCGAATACAACGGCTGTGCATCTGGAAATGACTGGGACTTTACCAGATTTAATCCAGCACATTTCCAGCACATTGAAGAATGTATTAAGAAGCTGATGGCCCTTGGCATCCAGGCAGATCTGATCGTAATGCATCCATACGATAGATGGGGATTTTCCATGATGAAGGCAGAAGATGACGACCGCTACTGGAAATATGTTCTGGCACGTTTTTCCGCATATCGCAATGTATGGTGGTCACTGGCCAATGAGTACGATTTGATGCATGAGAAAACTCTCGCAGACTGGGAAAGATATGCCGCAATCATCTGCGAAAAAGATCCATATCACCACCTGAGATCCATCCACAACTGCAAAGCTTACTACGACTATAACCTGCCATGGGTAACTCACTGCAGCATCCAGCGAACCGAAACCTACCGTTCCTCCGAGCTGGTAAACGAGTGGCGTGAGAAGTACCACAAGCCAGTCGTTCTGGATGAAATCTGCTATGAAGGAAACATTCAGTTTGGCTGGGGAAACATCAGCGGCGAGGAAATGACCAGAAGATTCTGGGAGGCATTCTGCCGCGGCGGATATCCGGGACACGGTGAAACTTACCTCAGCCCGGACCGCATTCTCTGGTGGTCACACGGCGGAGTTCTGCACGGAACATCCCCGGAGCGCATTAAATTCCTGGCAAAAATTATGGAAGAAATCCCAGGTCTTGGCGTAGAACCAATGCCATGCAAATGGGATGAAGTTGCCTGCCGCGCAGCTGGCTTCCCGGCAAGAAAAGACTATTTCATTTATTACTATACATTTATGCGCCCAAGCTTCCGTGACTTCTATTTCGACGATACCACAGAGTATCAGGTAGAAATCATTGATACCTGGGAAATGACCATCACAGACGGCGGAATCCACAAAGGACAATTCCGCGTCCAGCTTCCAGGTAAGGAATATATTGCGGTGAGAATTAAAGCTGTAAAGTAAAAGGCAGCTGGAATGATGATGCAAATATTTCAGCTCCAATATTAGATTTTGTATGAAATAAGGCCGATCACTTGTGCGATAAAAAGCACATAAATGATCGGCCAACTTACATCGTTTTTACTTAAACGATATTTTTCATAGATCGTGATACATATATTATACGAACTTTTCAGATATGCGTTAGCAATAACTTTCTGCGACAGCGCCTATCCGCGGCAGTTATTTCACTTCTTTCATCCTCACCGCCATATACTGTCTGGCGCCCATCTTAATCCGGATTTTTCCTTCATAAACTTCCGGAAGTTCTTCTGTGGTCATATTCCAGGTGTCGATCAGTTCAATCTTGTACTTCTTTCCAGCTGGCAGCGTGTAGTTGCGGTACAGTGGGCGGAAGAAGCCGTAGTAGTACAGGAAGTAGCTTTCGCCGTCGTGGAGGCATACGGAATCCCAGTTTTCTTCGTGGTTTTCCGGGGTGAGAGTAAGAGGCTGGATGTCATCTGGAAGCTGAGCCATCTGCTCTTTCAGGAAGGCAATTCTGGCTGTGCTTTCCCCGTGAAGGGTGCCGCCGTGAGCCCACCAGATCTGGTCGCCCTGGTCCACATAGGTCTCGCCGTGGGACAGATATCCGCCGCGCATGCAGCCTTCCCAGAAGCGTCTGGTCAGCTCCTGTGCAGTCAGGCAGCCCCATCCGAAATCAATGTTTCCTTCGTATCCAACTTCGTCTACAATCACAGGCTTGCGGTACTGGTTTCTCCAGTCTGTAACCATTTCTGCGGTCTTGTAAACATCTACACGCTGAACGCTTACATGTGTGATCCAGGATCTGTTGTGGTCAAAAAGCGGAACGCAGTTGTGGATGGAACGAAGGTGTCCGTACGGGTCATTTTCCATTACAACTCTTGCGTAAGTATCCCAGTCTTCTACGGTTTTCTGAGGCATCAGATCGTATTCATTTGCCATGGACCACCAGATATTTTTGAAGTGGGAAAGACGTCTTGCAGCATAGGATAAGTAGAAAATATCCTGCTCCTTTGTCATTTTGGAAAAGCCCCAGCGGTCGTATGGATGAAGAAGAATGATGTCTGCTTCGATGCCAAGCTCATCCAGCTGCTGGATTCTTTTTTCCAGATTTTCAAAGAACACATTATCAAATCTGGAGAAATCAAAGCCGTCTTTTGCGTTTCCCTGGAATGCATATCTTTCCGGATCTGTGGTGTTGTAGGTGTAGAATTTTGGGAAAATACACATTCTGATCTTGTTAAAAGGAGCGTTTTTCAGTGTTTCCAAAGTCTGCTCCTGCACCTGTTCGGACTGGTTGACCCATGCGTAGCAGGTGGTTCCAAAAGGCTGGAATCTGGTGCCGTCCTCGTATGCAAAATGGAATTCATCTTCTGTTACATAGAAGTTTACTTCCTTCTTTGGAAGTACATCTTTTTTCAGGCACACACGTCCATGGTTGCCTGCTGCGGCTGGTGTGCAGAGAAATTCACCTGTCTGGCCGTCCAACTGCGGGTCGCTGCTGTGTGTCTCATAAGTCCAGTTACCTTCTGCCTGAGGCATGAAACGGATGCCATATTTTCCCTGATCTTTGTAAAAACCTTTTACGGTAAGCTTCTGGATTCCATTGGAAAAATCAGCGGTAAGCTGTACATCCTGAAATGGATTTCCCTGGGATGTTCCGGAAAGTTCCAGGTCAAATACTTTATATTTTTCTACTGTTTTTGCCATAATTTTTCCCTTCTTTTTGAAAACTTTTATGCTCTCTTAGCACGCTTCTCCAGGTCTTCTACAATATGTCCATACTCTTTGTCCAGCTTGTAGAATAACAGGATGATGAACATGATCGCGAACACAACAAGCGGTACATATAAGAAGATGACGCGGATTCCGCTGATTGCGGAAGCTGGCTGTGCAGCGGAGGAGCTTACGAAACCAAATGCTGCAAGTACCCAGCCGAGAACTGCGGAGCCGATACCGGAACCGATTTTCTGTCCGATGGAGTTTGCGCTGAAAACAAGGCCCTCTGCGCGGATGCCGGATTTCCAGTCGTTGTACTCAACTGTGTCAGCAAGCATTCCGTACATAACACCGGAAAGAGCTGCGTTTCCAACACCTTTGATGATTGCTGCAATGTAAAGAACTGCATAGCTGGTTGGATTTAATAGTACCATTGCATATCCGATGAAGGAAATTGCAACACCGGAGATGGCGATTTTCTGTTTACCAATCTTGCGGATGATACCTGTGCATACTGCAAATGCTGCGAAGGAAGCGATGTTCTGGAAAATGGAAAGGTTTCCAATCAAGCTGTCATCGTTCATAATGTACTGTGCATAGTATACGTTTACACCGATAAAAGCGTTTACTACGCTGTTTAAAAAGAAGATTGCAAGAAGAATCATCCAATATTTGTTTTTAATAAGGCTTTTCAGAGCCTGTGGGATGTTGACTTTTTCTTCAGATCCGGCTTTCTTTGCTTCTTCGGTAACTGCTTCTTTGGTGGTGAAGAATACGATCAGGAAAAAGATGATCGCAACGACACCGTAGATCAGGAATGTTTTCTGCCATGCGGAAGAATCATTTCCGAAATATTTAACAAGTGGAAGAGTTGCTGCGTTTACGACCATACCGCCGCCAAATGCGAATACCATTTTGGAAATATTCAGATAGCCGCGCTCGGTTTGGTTCTTGGTCATAAGAGCTGCAAGGGAACCGAATGGCAGGTTGATCGCTGTGTATACAACAGTTACTGCCAGGTTGTAAGTGAGGAACGCATAGATGATTTTACCTGTGGTTCCAAATCCGGTGCTGTGAACATCAGGACCAGTGATACTGCAAAAGGGATACACCACCACAGGAGCCAGGGTCTTGCTTTGCCGTGTTTGCTGTGGATCTTTTCCATCAGGGAGCCAACGATCAGGTCGCTGACGCCGTCCAGGAGACGGGAGATCAGAAGAATGGTTCAAACCACACCTGCGCCAAGTCCTGCAACATTTGTGAGGAAATAGGTGAAGAAGGAGTTGACTGGTGTGTACATCATGTTGTTTGCGAAATCACCGACGCCGTAGCCGATACGTTCTTTCATATGCAGGGAACGGTTTTCGCCTTCGTATGCATTTTCTGTGCCTTTCATTTTGTTTACCTCCGTACGTTTTCTTAAACTTGTTTTAAACTTTATAACTATATTTTAATCATAATTCAACAAAAATTCAACAGAATAATCACAAAAACAGGGTTTTCTCTGTTTTATATAAAGGAATTCTGTGGAATTTGAACATAATGATGTAAAAATAGGACGGATTTAAACGATTCTGTTTAAATCCGCCCTGGATGAGGGTGTTTGTTTACAGGCTTTGTCTCAGCAGAATATCTGGCTGTGCGTAGATTTTGACCCGGGTAGTCCACTGCTGATGGATTTCTTTGTCCAGCAGGTCCATGGCCATGGCAGCGCGCTCAGCATGAGGGATTCTGACCTGAGTCAGTTTGGCACCGGAAAGGATGTAATCGGGAATTTCGTCAATGCCGATTGCTTTTACACGGTCAGGAAATTTGATTCCCCGCTTGCGAAGAGCGGTAGTGACGCCAATGGAAATCTGGTAGTTTTCAAAAAGAAATCCTTCCGGGAGGGGATTGTGCTCCAGCCAGGTGAGCATATTTTCGGTAATCGTGGGAATGTTGTGGCCAAGCTTTATGATATCGCTTTTGGCGGGCATGTGGTCGTTGCCGATCATGGTGTTGCGGAAAGCATCACGCCGTTTCTGGAAATTGTAGATACTTTTGCCGGTGCACAGGTATTTGATATCGGATGCACCTGCCTGGTACAGAAGGTTCAGGCTGTTTTTCACCGCGCTTTCATTGTCGATGCAGACGCTGTTGTATTTGCCGTCGGGGGCTTCGTAGTCGTAAAGGACAATGGGCTTGTTGATTTTTTCCAGAATGGGATAGTCAGCAGGCTGCATTTCCGTGGCAAAAACAATGACGCCGGCAACAAGCTCGGTGTTGCATTCTTCGATAACCACATTGGTTTCGTATTCCGTTTCATTAATGTAGGAAAGGCCGTAGAGATAGCCGCGGGTTCTTGATTCTGTGTCAAAGGTGCGCAGAACTTCGGTCCACAAATCCAGCTCCGGGTCGCAGACAACCTGTTTGCGGTGGTTGATGATGAGCACCTTGATCAGACGGTGCGGTGCGTCGGGACTCTGGAAGGAGGAGTTTTCCGGGAGCACGCCGCCGTTGTTTTCCAGTTCTTTTATGCATTCCAAAACCTTCTGGCGGGTCTGTTCGTTTACGCCGGGTTTGCCGTTGACTGCGAGGGAGACGGTGGCTTTGGAAATGCCAAGATGTCTGGCGACATCGACCATTTTTATTTTCATAGGGATACCTGCCTTTCCGGGGAAAATGTGGTTGGTGAAAATTGCTTACGGGTGGAGCTGTATGGTTTGCTCATGTTTATATTTAAACATTTTAAACTATTGATTTAAACAAGTCAAGGAGGAAAACAGGCGCATATGAAGTCTAATTCTGGTTGGCGGGCACTTCCTTCTCTACCCACAGCTGAAGTGCTTCAATAGCCCGGGAAACTTTCTCCAGATTCTCCTGTATATTGGAAAAATCAGGAAGTTCGTCCTCGGAGATTTTCCCATCTCTGGATATTTCAATGAGGCGGTTGGTAAGCGGGTAGACCGCATTTAAGGAGGCAACGGTTTCCAGAATGATTGCTGGAAGCTCGGTCATCTCTATAGAAGGAACGTATTTCATACCGATCGGACATTCATGTGAGCAGTAGTAGTTGCAAAGCTCCGGGGCATTGTAAACCTGGGACATGCGGATCACGTCCTCGGGGGCAGGCTGTACCTTCTCATTTTCGATGCGCTCTAAGCGGTCCTCGGAAATAAATGCGAGAAGTTCAGAGGCTTTTTCCCGGGGGAGGTTGTCTTCCTCACGCAATTGCTGGTAAATGGTTTTATTTTCTCTGGTGGATTTTCTTCCCATGGATTTTTCCTTTCCCTGCTGTATTACGAACATTTCGGATGCGTTTGGTTTTTTGTGCTGCGTTGAAATTCATATTACGCAGCGTCTGCGGAATAATTGGGGTTATTCCGCAATAAATGCGGTGTATTTTCCCAGGCAAAAACACTATAATCATCCCATAAAGTTCAATACAACATCTGTTAAAGATTACAGAAAGCTTTTTAAACTGGCTTTCCGGACTGGATTTAGTATAACACGAAAGAAGAGGGAAATGAAATGGAAGGTTACAATTTACAGAAAGAAATGAGTGAAGCGATACAGGCTGGTGAAAACGCATTGTGCAGCCTGAGGACAGCAAGGGAAGAACTTCAGAAAGCTGGGAACTGGGGAATTGTGGATTTGTTTGGAGGCGGATTTATTACAAACCTGATCAAGCATTCCAAAATGGATAACGCTTCCCACCTGATGGAAAATGCCAAGTATGATCTGAAGAAGTTCCAGAAAGAGCTTAGGGACGTGACGATCAATACGGATTTGTCAATTGACTGCGGCGGTTTTCTTACCTTTGCCGATTTTTTCTGGGACGGCGTGGTTGCCGACTGGCTGGTACAGTCGAAAATCAATGATGCAAAGTGTCAGGTCGATGACGCGATTGCACAGGTAGAGCAGATTCTCAGGAGACTGAAGCAGTATTAAAATTTTGAATGGCAAGCTAAATTATTGATTAGATAGAAAAAATGGAGGAAAAATTATGTTAACACTTATTATAATCGTTTTAATTCTCATGGCAATTTGCAGACCGCGTCGCTACAGAGGCTTTGGCCCGTATCACCATCATCACGGCCCGTTCTTTGGACCTCCGATGGGTGACCCGAGAGGCCCTTATGGTCCTATGTGCGGCGGCCCTTTTGATCACGGCCCTGGCGGACACAGAGGTCCTGGCGGCCCATTTGGCCATGGTCCAAGATGGTAAATGATTTACAGAGAAAATATTAGAATTGGAATTTGATGACTGGAAATGTCTCTAACATTCTATGTGGAATGCAGGGACATTTCCGGAGAACAATTCAGATTATAAGGATAAAATCCGGAACTTTAATTCTTTGTCAAAGTTCCGGATTTTTTTATGCGTAAAAAGTAATTTGATTTATTTCTTTCTTTGATTATGGAATAAATTTAGGAATACTGCTTCTTATAATTTTCTCCCCAGGCCCACATTGCATCCATGATGGGCTTCAGGCTGTAGCCAAGCTCGGTCAGGGTGTATTCTACTCTTGGCGGCACTTCGGCGTAAACCTTGCGGGTGAGAAGTCCGGATTCTTCCATCTGGCGAAGCTGTGAGGTGAGAACCTTCTGAGATACCGTGCCGATGGATTTGCGCAGCTCACCGAACCGCTTGGTGCCAGTAAGCAGATCGCGGAGGATGAGCACCTTCCATTTATCGCTGATGAGAGTGAGGGTAGTCTCCACGGGGCAGGCTGGGAGATTGGGAGCTGTGGACTGGGATGTTGATTCATTATGTTTTTCCATTGTGATGATACAAATAGTTCTTCAGGACAAGGTGAAATTCCTGACCGGCAGTATAGTCTGCGCGCCATATGGCTGATACGGCGAAATCCCGTAACCGACGGTAAAGTCCGGATGAAAGGAGATAACAATGAATACAGAAACTGTAAAAATTGAGAATGTAAATAAAGATAATAATTTTAAAGAAAAAAATAAGATAATGCTTCAGGTGAGAATGCTGACAATGACGGCTGTATTGGCTGCAAACTATGTTATTCCGTCTGTCCACAGAAATGTATTGATATTAGTAAAATTCCGGTGGAAATCGATCAGAATCATTGTCTTCACTGTGGAAGATGTGTGGAAACTTGTCCTGCTCAGGCAATTATGAAGAGAGGACAATAATCGGAGAAAGGACTGGATAGTGGCAGGTATGAACCAAAATGAGAGACGAATTTTCCTGATTTAAGAGCTTTTAAATGAGCGGGAGAATGAAAATTATGGAACAATGTCCATTCCAAGAGAGCGGGAAGATCAGAAACTGCTTTTGCGCGGGCTGATGAATGTTCGAGTGCCGAAGAAAATAAATCCCAGATTTTTGCAGATCCAGGACGAATATTTGAGGGCAGAAATGGAAGAAAAGAATATTCTATTTAAAGAAAAAAATCAGTTATTTTACAGAAGAAGGATGGCGAAGATCCAGCAGCTGAAAGAGGCGATTGAAGAAGCGGATGCGGTTGTGATTGGTGCAGGAGCCGGGCTTTCTACTTCAGCTGGGTTTGTATATACAGGGGAACGATTTTCGAAATATTTCGGGGATTTTACAGAAAAATATGGATTTGAGGATATGTACTCAGGCGGATTTTATCCATTTGATTCTTTGGAGGAATATTGGGGGTACTGGAGCAGATATATTTATATTAACCGATATATGAATGCGCCGAAGCCAGTGTACGAGAATCTTTTGAGGCTGGTACAGGAGAAGGACTATTTCGTGCTTACAACCAATGTGGATCACTGTTTCCAGAAAGCTGGTTTTGATAAACATAGAATGTTCTATACACAGGGAGATTATGGCCTCTGGCAGTGCAGCAGACCATGCCATCATGAGACATATGATAACCGGAAAATTGTGGAGAAAATGGTAGAAGCACAGGGCTATACTGTGGCAGCAGACGGCACATTACTTGCTCCGCAACGCGCTGCACTGAAAATGACAGTTCCGTCAGAATTAGTACCTCATTGTCCAAAATGCGGCGCTCCAATGACCATGAATTTACGTGCGGACAGTACCTTTGTGGAAGATGATGGATGGCACAAAGCTGCCTCCAGATATGATGATTTCATCCGCAGACACCAGGGAATGAAGGTCCTTTTCCTCGAGCTTGGAGTGGGTTATAACACTCCCGGCATTATCAAATATCCTTTCTGGCAGATGACCGCAGGCAATCCGAAGGCTGTTTATGCATGTATCAATTACAGAGATGCCGCCTGCCCAACGGAATTACAGAACCAGGCGATTTGTATAGAGGGAGATTTTGAGAGATTGTGACTATGTAGCCGCTAATATATTAGCAAGGGAAGTATGTTTTGCAGGAGTCGCTCATGAAATATTATCAGAAAGCAGTTTCTACTCCGGGAATACCGTACTATACATATGAAGAAATGCAGCAGGATCTTGCCGCTTTGCAGGCGGAGTATCCTGCTTTTTTGCAGCTGCATTCTGCTGGGAAAAGTGTAGAAGGAAGAGACATTACAGAAGTAATTCTGGGAAATATAGAAAGCAGATTTCATATTCTGATACAGGCTTCCATGCATGCTAGGGAATATATGAATACAATTCTGATGATGAACCAAATAAATGATTATTTGCGGCAAAAAACTGGAAAATGTTTGGAAAATCAATCCTGTAAGCGATACGCTTCATTTCAAGATGTATATGGAATTCATACATTTTCCAGAGATAAAAAGTATATTCATAGAGCTCTAAATAACATCCAAGACATATGCTTTCATATCATCCCCATGGCAAACCCCGACGGCGTCACATTATGCCAAAATATGAATGCAGCACTGGCAAATCCTATCGTAAAAAAGTGTGCAGCAAGCAGGCAGGAAGCAAATAATTTTATCCAGAGGTGGAAAGCTAACGCCCGCGGCGTAGACCTAAACCGAAACTTCGATATAGGCTGGGCGTCCTACATAGGCGCACCTGCTCCATGCGGAGAAGGCTATAAAGGCCCATCCCCAGCCAGCGAACCGGAAACCCAGGCCATTCTTCACACTGCCAGCAAATACAAGTTTGCCTGCTGTATTTCCTATCATTCTTCCGGAAATCTCATTTATTGGGACTACGGCTGTCGCGGAAATCTCCGCCAAAAAGAACTGGCTCTTGCCAACTATGCATCCACCATAATTGGCTATCCTCTCCATTCTACCATCCAGGATGCCGCAGCCACCGCAGGCTGCAGCGACTACTTTGTTCTGAAACTGAAAATCCCCGCTATAACCATCGAAACCGGAGCCGGAGAATGCCCGTTAAGCACAGAAGAATATCCCGAAATTTATAAGAAAAATAATAATTTATGGATAAATCTGTATAGAGTAATGCAATATTTGATATAAAAAAGGGGCGCCTGATTTTCAGGTGCCCGATGTCTTATGCAATCAATTCCTCAAATTTCCCCATCTCCATAGGCTTGTAATAATAATACCCCTGCAGTTCATCGCAGCCTTCCTGAATAAGGAAATCCACCATTTCTTTGGTTTCTACACCCTCACAGACGATAAATTTGTTGGTGCGTTTCAGCAGGTGGAAGATTTCCTGAAGTACGATTTTGCCTTTCTCAGTAAGGTCATCAGAGAGGAAACGCTTGTCGATTTTTACCTCGTCAGACGGAATTTCGTATTTCTGGATCAGCTGCAAAACCTTTTTCGTAAAGGTATGGATCTTCCGGAAATAAACCGGAGAGACATTTAAAGACAGCGGCAGCAGTTTCAGTCCTGCGCTTCTTCTGTTTGCAAGCCACTGGAAAGCCGCCTCATAAACATAGTAATCCAGAGCCTCGATTTCCCCTGTTTCTTCCAGAATCGGAAGGAAACTATCCGGGAACCACAGCTCCCCATCTGCACGTTTCCAGCGAATCAGCACCTCGGCACTGGCAATTTTCTGGCTCTTTCCGCTGATCTTTGGCTGGAAATAAATCTGGAATTCTTTTCGTCCAAGCGCTTCCAGATAATGGCGCTGTTTTTCCAGTCCGCATACTTTATTAATGATGTAAAAGTGATTAAAATCTGTTAAGTTTAAAGGCACGAGGAACCCTCCTTTTTTGAATGGTTACAGGAACGGACATACTGTGCAGGCAGGTGTCCGCAGTAAGTTTGATTACAAAGGTTAGTATAGCCTAACGAGTAGTATAACACTCATTCCAGGAATACGGTATAGAAAATACCTTGTTGATAAACTTTTTCAGTATTCAAAACAGGAGGGCGTTTTTTGCAGGGGAAAAATATCTTCAACAGCATTTATTTTGTCAAAGGCCTGTGTTACAATGCTTTAAGTACATATGAATATAGAAAGAACGGTAAAAAAATTTATGAGCAGTTTATCAGAACAGATAAAGAAAAACAATGCGTCTGCATTCACCCACAGTGGAAAATTCCACGCAGACGACGTATTTTCAGCCGCATTGCTGCTGTACCTGAATCCGGAAATCAACATTTCCAGAGGAAATAAGGTTCCGGAAGACTTCGATGGCATTGTTTTTGACATTGGGCGGGGGCAGTATGACCATCACCAGAAGGACAGCCGCGTCCGGGAAAACGGAGTGCCTTATGCGGCATTTGGACTTCTCTGGGAGGCTCTTGGAGAGGAAATTCTTGGTCAGGAACTGGCGGAAAAGTTCGACCAGTCCTTTGTGCAGCCCCTTGATAACAACGACAATACAGGGGAGAAAAATGAGCTTGCCACATTGATCGGCAACTTTAATCCGGCGTGGGACGCACAGGGCGGAAACGATGAAGCCTTCTTCCAGGCCGTAAGTGTAGCCGGGATGATTCTGGAAAATAAGTTCGAGCGGTATCGTGGAAATGAGCGTGCAGATAAGAGGGTGGAGGAACTTCTGGAAGCCCATGAGATGGCAATTCTTTCCGGGAAAAAAGGAAAAGAAGAGTCGAAAATTCTGGTTTTACCTGAGTTTGTTCCCTGCCAGAAACGGCTGTCTGAGACGGAAATTGCTTTTGTGATTTTCCCCTCAAACAGAGGCGGCTACTGCATCCAGCCACAGAAAAAAGAGTATTCCCTGAACTATAAATGCAGTTTTCCAGTGGAATGGCTGGGCCTGGAAAATGAGGAACTGATAGAGAAAACCGGGCTTGAAAGTGCAGGATTCTGTCATAAGGGCGGCTTTCTTATGACTGCCGGAACCCTCGAGGACGCCATAAAAGCCTGTGAAATCAGCTTGGAAGAGTTCCATGAAAAGCCCATTATTGTGAACTTCGGCGGAGATTTTTCCGTTGATGAACTGCTTCTGCAATTGCCCAAACTGCAATCTGCAAAGGTGGTTCACATTGATTTCCCAGAGCTTCCGGAACTGGAAATGCTGGGCATTTACGGGGAAATTCTGATGGAAAGACAGGAGTGGAAAGCAGCTGTGAAGGATCAGGTAAAGATGATTCTGAAGTATAAACCAGAAGCTGTTTTTGTAGGAAATAACACATTTGCGGCGTACCCGGTGGTGCATATGCTGCGGAAAAAACACATTCCAGTTCTGACATTAGCCGAGAAAAATGGGGAGCAGATTCTGGTAAGAATTCCCTCCGGTTCGTAATAAAAACAGAAAATATGTGACATATTTCAGCGGAATTTAATTGTGCTTGGAGTATGCTTGAAAATATGATAAGAAACAGGAGTTAAAAATGACGGAAGAGAGAAGACAGATTACAGGACATATCCTTGCTTGCGGAACCCAGATCATGTGGGGAGCAACGTTTGTATCCACTAAGGTTTTGCTTAACTATTTTTTGCCTGCGGAGGTATTGTTTACCCGTGCAGTGCTTGCATTTCTGGCGCTGCTGATCTTTTATCCCCATCATCTGAAGCTGAAAAATCCCAGACAGGAGCTTGCGTTTGCAGGTGCAGGATTATTCGGGATCGTGCTGTATTTCATGCTGGAAAACACGGCGCTGACCATGACATATGCTTCCAATGTGGGGATTATTGTGGCATGTGCCCCCTTTTTTGTGGCAGCAATGGTGGGGATTTTCTTTAAAAATGAGAAGTCTGGACTTTACTTTTATATTGGATTTGTAATTGCCATAGCAGGTGTAATTCTGATCAGTATGAACGGACAGAAAAGCTTCAATTTGAACCCGCTTGGTGACGGCCTTGCATTCCTGGCCATGATTTCCTGGGGCGCATATTCTGCCCTTGTGAAAAAGATCGGGGAGTGGGATTATCCGACTATCGCAGTGACAAGAAGAATCTATTTCTATGGAATTATTTTCCTGATCCCTGTGTTGATTCAGCAGAAAGCATCCTGGGATCCGGATCTGATCCGCAATCCTCAGGTCGTGGGAAATTTCCTTTTCCTGGGACTGGGGGCAAGTGCACTTGGCTTCCTGCTATGGAACCTGGCAACCAAATGGATCGGCGCTGTGAAAACCAGCGTGTACATTTATGTATCACCGGTGGTGACAGTCGTGCTGTCCGTGTTTGTTCTCCATGAAAAAATGACAGTGGCATCCGTAATCGGCTCCACGCTGATTTTTGCGGGATTGATCGTTTCCCAGAAGAAGACCACGCCGGCTGTGGATGTACAGGAGAGCTAAGTGTTGAGGTAAAATACAGATACCAGTCTTTTTTATTCCAATCCAGTTATTTTATCAGGAAAAATTTAATGGCAGGAATGACTTCCGCATCCATGATCCCCACAATTGTGACCTTCCTCATGATGGTCATGGTGATTGCAATGTACATCCGGATCATATCCCAGATTGCCTGCAAGCAGTGCGTTCACTGCATCATCAGCACTTCCGCTGACACCGCCGAAAAGACGAATGCCTGCCTGCGCAAGTGCATTCTGTGCACCGCCGCCGATACCGCCGCAGATCAGGGTATCCACCCCATGCTGCACCAGAAATCCAGCCAGTGCACCATGTCCGCTTCCGTTGGTATCAACCACTTCTGCGTTCACAACTTTGCCGTCTGCAACCTCATAGATCTTGAATTCTGCTGTGTGTCCAAAGTGCTGGAAAATCTCTCCGTTTTCATAAGTTACTGCAATTTTCATAGTAAAATCTCCTTCTCCATTAATCATACTCCCAGTATACTGCTGAAATACTTTATTTTCAATGATATTTACCTAGAGCGTGTTTCAAACACGTCCTAAAACTTACTAGGAAATGTTGACATCTTTTCCTATAAGGAGTACATTCCAATAAGAAAGTAAAAAACACAAAAGAGGTATAGATATGCTGAAAGTAGAGAACCTGACTTTTGAAGTGAATGAAGAAGGGAAAAAGCGCTGCCTGGTGAACCACATCAGTTTTGATGTTAAGGATGGGGAAATGCTGGTGATCACTGGACCCAACGGCGGAGGAAAATCCACTCTTGCCAAAGTTCTTGCCGGTATTGAGAAGGCAAACAGCGGAGAAATTTATCTGGATGATGAGAACATTACGGAATATGATATTGACCATCGTGCCAATGCGGGAATCGGCTATGCATTCCAGCAACCGCCCCGTTTCAAGGGAATGACAGTCACAAGAATGCTGTCTCTTGCAGCTGGCAAAGAACTGACCGAGGAGGAAAGCTGCAAGCTTCTTTCCGCAGTAGGACTTTGCTCTGAGGATTACCTGAACCGTCAGCTGGATGGAACTCTTTCCGGCGGCGAAATGAAGCGTATTGAGATCGCCACCGTTCTTGCCAAATCTCATAAAGTGAGCATTTTCGATGAGCCGGAAGCCGGAATTGATCTGTGGAGTTTTTCCATGCTGATCAAGCGTTTCGAGGAGATCCATCGTGAGAAAAAAGAGTGCCTGATCCTGATTTCCCATCAGGAAAAAATCATCAATATGGCGGATAAGATCATGGTGATCGAGGATGGAGAAGTGAAGAAATACGGTACCAAAGAGGACGTTTTCCCAACCCTGTTTCAGCAGGAAAAATGTCAGAAGTGCATGACAGAAGGAGGCAAATGCTGATGATTAAAGTAGAAGAAACCACCCAGGGCGTACTGGATAAGATCAGCGAAGGTTTTGAGCAGAAAGGTGCATACAATCTGCGCCAGAATGGCATTTCCGTCTGTCATGGCGACAGTGAGCACATCAAAATCCGGAAAAAAGAAGACAAGCCGGGAATCGATATTTTTATTGATGGAAAGACACAGGGAGAGAAGGTTTTCATCCCTGTTGTAGTGAGCGTATCTGGCATGACAGACCTGGTTTACAATGATTTTTATGTGGAAGACGGTGCAGACGTGAATATTATTGCAGGCTGCGGAATCCACAACAGCGGATGCAATGAAAGCCGTCACGATGGCATTCACACCTTCCATGTTGGAAAAAATGCCAATGTTCATTATGAAGAGAAGCATTACGGCGAAGGAAATGGAACCGGAAGCAGGGTCCTGAATCCGGTAACCAATATTGAACTTGGGGAAAATTCTGTATTCACTTTGGATACTGTGCAGATCAAAGGGGTAGATTCCACGATCCGTACCACCAATGTGGAGATGGACGCAGATTCCAAGCTGTTTGTTCTGGAGCGTCTGATGACAGACGGTGAGCAGAAAGCGGAGTCTGATATTGAGGTTTGTATGAATGGCGCAGGTTCTTCCGCCCAGATTATTTCCCGTTCTGTTGGAAAAGGAAACTCTTCCCAGGTTTTTCATCCTAAGGCAGTTGGAAAAAATAAATGTCATGCTCATATCCAGTGTGATTCCATTATCATGGATCACGCAGAGGTAGGTTCCATCCCTGAGATTCAGGCGAAGCATGTAGATGCCGCCATCATCCATGAAGCCGCCATCGGTCGAATCAACGATGAGCAGCTTTTGAAGCTCCGTACCCTTGGCATGACCGAAGCGGAAGCAGAGAATGTAATTATCGAGAATTTCCTGAGTTAAACAGAAAAATAATAAAATACCTACTATGCAAACGTCCCCAAATAGGGTAAAATAGCTCATATTTACAATTGGGAGCTTTTACAGAGGGACGAAATATGTTTGAAAAAATACGAAACAGGTCAACCGGATGATTGCCCGTATGTTTGCGGCAGGTTCGGTTGTGGCAATCAGTCCAATATTTTCTGGTTAAAAGGGCGAAGCAGATGATGGAGGAGCGCTACAGTGCCCAGGAACAGAACCGGATGAAAACCGAGTTCCTGTCCAACATGTCTCACGAGATCCGTACGCCGATGAATGCCATCACCGGTGTCCGCGAACGCCTCCTGGAATGCGGAATGGACGATTATTTGGTGAAGCCCATAGAGATGAAGGATCTCTGTAAAATCATCCGGAAGTATCTGCCAGAGGACAAAATATTGGATTAAATATCGGATTTTTTTACATGTAAAGAACTGCCAGACGGCGGTATAACAGAGCACTGTCTGGCAGTTTTTGTCTTTCTTGCTTTTCTGTTAGCACTCACATATAGATTAGTGAAACTTATCGATGACCAAAGTATAAAGAATTTATTCAGAAGGCAGAAGGCGGTGATCTTTTTGAGATTGAAACAGCTGCAGATTATTCAAAGATATGTTTGCAAAATGCCTGGCTGGAAGACCTGGAACCGCAGATGAAGTGGCAAATGTAGCAGAACTTCTGATGAGTGACAAAGGTGCATTTACACATCCTGCAAAGGGTATGCTAAAAGGCAAAAAAGAAACACGGAACAGGTATGTTCATTTGGCAAGAGGAATAAATACGGAATGGATATTGACAGCATAATAAAAGCATTAACCAAAGACGCTTTGTACACCTATGAGTTTGACGTTACCACAGGAATTGTGGAAAAAGACCATACAGGAGAAACCACCTATGACGTGACTTACCGACGCCGGAACGATTCCGATCATTGCCATGACCGCCAATGCCTTCGTGGAAGATATCCAGGAATCCAAGGAAGCCGGAATGAACGAGCACATATCCCAACCCCTGGACATCACCAAAGTTCTGTCAGCTATCTGCAAATATATAAAGAAATAACTCCAAAATTCCAAACAGCCGTTCAGCCGGAGCCAATCTCCCACTGAGCGGCTGTTTTACGCCATAGGACAAAGACTAATATTAGAAGTTGTTTTTTCATTTTAAGGCTTCACAAATTCTTCACAAAAAATTAGCACTCACCTCTTGACAGTGCTAACAATACGTGTTATATTACGTACAGAACAAAGGAAGAGGAAAAAGAAAAGTTCCAGTTCCTTTGATGAAAATGATAATTCAACACAAGAGTGTTCACAATATAAGGAGGAATCAGTTATGTTAATGCCTAGTATTTTTGGAGAGAATTTATTTGATGATTGGATGAGATTTCCGACAGAGCGTCAGAGCAACGCAGGTTACAGAAATGCGGAGCTGATGAAGACCGATATTAAGGATGTAGATGGCAATTATGAACTGAGCATGGATCTTCCGGGATTCCGCAAAGAGGATGTGAAGATTCAGCTGAAGGAAGGTTACCTTACCATTCAGGCGTCCAGAACCGAGAATAAAGATGAGAAAGATAATAATGGTAAATATGTTCATAGAGAGCGTTACACCGGACAGTGTTCCAGAAGCTTCTATGTAGGCAAGGATCTGGAGCATGATGACATTCATGCGAAATATGATAACGGCGTCCTGACCGTTACTTTCCCGAAGGAAGCCAAGAAGAAAGAGCCGGAAGAGAAGAAATTTATTTCTATTGAAGGCTAAAAACAGCAGACCACACCATAAATAATGCGCCTTCCGTGAACCAGAAGCGGCGGCTGGCGTAAAGAATTTTGAATGACTGCGAATTAGTATTCGTTGCACATGGCAGTCCTGAACCATTTGATAACAGCTTCTTTCATATAGATTCCTGTAATTTAAAAAAATTTCCTAATTTTCATATAGATAGTTTCATACCCCCATCGCCTGTCGGTACCCGCCGACAGGCTTTTTCATGTGTAAGGACATCCACGGCTGTTGTGGGATTCTCTTTACATCATTTCCGCAGTCTGTTATACTTGTCTGGAATTTACAGCAGGAAACAGAAGGAACTTTATCATGAACTACATTGTATTTGACCTGGAGTGGAATCAGAGTCCGGGAGGGAAAAGGTGGTCCAACAGCCGTCTGCCTTTCGAAATCATAGAAATCGGCGCAGTAAAACTGAATGAAAAGAAAGAAATTGTGGACAGCTTTCAGCGCCTGATCAAGCCCCAGGTGTACAACTGGATTCATGACAGCATCCACGAAGTGATCCACATGAATTATAAGGATCTGCAGAATGGAACGCCCTTTCCGCAGGCTGTGACAGAATTTCTGGAATGGTGCGGTGAGGAATATATATTTTTTACCTGGGGAAATCAGGATGTGATGGAACTGCAGCGGAATATGAAGTATTATGGCAAGCTTTCCATGATTCCGGGCCCCGTAACCTACTATGACGTGCAGAAATTATTTGCCATCCGCTACGAGGAAAATCACGAGCGCCGCGCCCTGGAATTTGCCGCAGACAAGATGGGCATTGCCAAGAAAATGGAGTTTCACCGCGCACTTGGAGATGCTTACTACACCGCGTGCGTTTTGCAGAAAATAGAAGATGAATATATTTTGCCCAACTCATCCCTGGATGTATACCAGAACCCCAAGAGCAAGAGAGAAGAGATCCATGTATCCTATCCAACTTATGATAAGTTTGTCTCAAGGGAATTTTATTCTAGGGAAAAAGCCATGAAGGATCGTGAAGTAACCAGCACCAAATGTCCGCTTTGTCACAATCCAGCCAAGCGCAAGATCCGCTGGTTCATGAATAATTCCAAGGTCTATTACAGCATTTCCCTCTGCCAGGAGCATGGCTTCGTCATGGGAAAGATCAGGCTTCGCAAAACCGAGAATAACATGTATTACGCCATCAAAACACTGACCAATGTGTCCGACGAGGAAGCTGAAGAAATCCGCCAGAAAAGGGAGGCCCATCGAGCAAAGAAGCGAAGCAGGAAAGCGGAGGAATCCGCGAAACAATAAATATCAGAATATTAAAAAGGGGCGTGATCATCACGCCCCTGGAACTGTCAGCAGATTCGCCAGAATCGACCGTTCATACTGCATTCCCCATCCAACCATCTGTCCATTAAAATAATACTTACTCTTCAACCGAAGCGGCCCAACCGCATTGGAAAGAACCCTCTGCTTCCGGGTAAGCGTCTTGACATCCGTTCCAATAGGAACAGTCACATAAATATTCTTCGTATAATAGAATGGATACGTATTCCCACAATTATTTAAAAGATACTGCTCACTTGGAAGGTTCTCCTTCGGAACCGGATTCATGCTCACCTTAATCCTCTGACGTTCGAAATTATCAAATCCATAATCCAGAAGACTCTTGGTATCACTCCATGCACCATTCACCGAATTCATAACAACTGCCACAAGAAGCATATTTCCACGTTTTGCGTAAGTGACAAGGGTTGCGCCAGCAGCATCCGTATAACCGGTTTTTCCGCCAAGGACACCGTCGTAAGCATAATCTCTGCCCGCCATCATCTTATGATGATTCAGCAGATAACGTGTTTCTGTGAAAACATTAGTCGGCGGAATCTCATACAGATCCGTGGTGAAAAACTTCCTGCATGTGGCATTCTGCCAGGCTGCCTTGGCAATCTTCGCCATATCATTGGCAGTGGTCACATGGGTCTCATCCGGAAGTCCGTTTGGGTTATTAAAATGTGTATTGGTACATCCCAGCTGCTGGGCTCTGGCATTCATCAGTTCCACAAATTTCTTCACAGAACCGGAAACCTCTTCTCCAATGGCCAGTGCCATCTCGTTGGCAGATTCCAGCATCAGTCCCATAAGAGCCTGCTCCACGGTGAAAACCTCTCCCGCATCACCATAAATGGTAGAGCTTCCTGCCTCAATTCCATAAGCTGCCTGCTGGGATAAAGTAATCTGTGCGCTTGTATCCAGATTCTCACAGCCAAGAAGACAGGTGAGAAGCTTGGTGATACTTGCCGGGTAAAGCTGGGTATCCGCATTCTTGGAATACAGGATCGCTTCCGAATTCAGGTCCATAAGAACTGCTGACTGCGCTTCAATCTGGGGCCCGGTTGGCCATCCCTCAATAGAATCTGTATCCGCAGCCTGTGCATAATACTCGGTATGGGGATTAGGGGTAGGCGTAGGAGAAGAAACCGCTTCTGCAAGAACAGAACTGGTCTGTCCCAGAAGCATTCCTACAGCCAGAGCGCCGCAGAAAATCCGCTTTATTTTCATATGAAATATTTTTTTACTCATAAAAATCCTTTCTGCTTCTCTAAAGCAATCGTGTCACATACGTTATCATATTATACCACCTTTACCTCTGTAAAACTATTAAAAGACTGTGAAATTTAAATGCCAGCCCCTTCTTTTCCCATAAAATCCCCCTTTTTCAGGACAAATTTGCCTTAAATACTTGACATATAGAATTTTTCACCATTATAATGGACAGGAAAAAACAATAGGCAAAGACTGCGATGGAGACAGTAAGCTGCTTTGAAAGGCACAGCGAGACGGGGACGGTGCGAGCCCGCCGCAAGTAAATTCAGCCGAACATCACTCCGGAGTTTTATTTCTGAAATCACAGTAGGGAATAACGGCGTTCCCCCGTTACCGGGAGCATGTATCGGCCATGAGCCCGTACATTGTGACAGGTGGTATAACGAGTGCTGACAGCCTTCGTCCTTTTGCAGGATGAGGGCTTTTTCTTATTATATCGACTTTTTATAAAAAAAAGGAGGAAAAAACTTTGTACCAGAAAGTAGACACGAATCTGAATTTCGTAGATCGCGAGAAAAAAGTAGAAGAATTCTGGAAAGAAAACCATATCTTTGAAAAAAGTATGGAAAACCGTAAAGAAGGCCCGACTTACACCTTCTATGACGGACCGCCGACAGCAAACGGCAAACCTCATATTGGCCATGTGCTTACACGAGTTATCAAGGATATGATCCCGAGATACCGTGCAATGAAGGGTTATATGGTTCCGCGTAAGGCAGGATGGGATACCCATGGTCTTCCGGTAGAGCTTGAGGTAGAGAAGAAGCTTGGTCTGGATGGCAAGGAACAGATCGAGGAATACGGTATGGAGCCATTTATCCAGCAGTGTAAGGAAAGCGTCTGGAAATACAAAGGAATGTGGGAGGATTTCTCCTCAACAGTTGGTTTCTGGGCTGATATGGAGCATCCATATGTAACTTACGAGGATAATTATATTGAGTCCGAGTGGTGGGCACTGAAAGAAATCTGGGACAAAGGCCTCTTATATAAAGGCTTCAAGATCGTTCCATACTGCCCGCGCTGCGGAACCCCGCTTTCATCCCAGGAGGTTTCCCAGGGATATAAATTAGTAAAAGAACGCTCTGCAATCGCACGTTTCAAGGTTATTGGCGAGGATGCATATTTCCTGGCATGGACCACCACGCCGTGGACACTGCCATCCAACGTTGCACTTTGTGTAAATCCGGATGAGACCTACTGCAAGGTAAAAGCTGCAGACGGATACACCTATTATATGGCAGAAGCCCTTCTTGACAAAGTACTTGGCAAGCTTGCGAAGGATGAGGAGCCTGCATACGAAGTTCTTGAGACTTACAAAGGTAAGGATCTGGAATACAAAGAGTACGAGCCTCTTTTCAAATGCACAGGCGACTATGTAGCATCCAAGGGCAAAAAAGCACACTACGTTGTATGCGATAACTACGTTACCATGAGCGATGGTACCGGTATCGTTCATATTGCTCCTGCATTCGGTGAAGACGATAGCCGTGTGGGCCGTGAGTATGACCTTCCATTCGTACAGTTTGTAGATGGAAAAGGTAACCTGACAGCTGAGACACCATACGCTGGCGTATTTGTTAAGAAAGCAGACCCGATGGTTCTTACCGATCTTGACAAAGAAGGCAAACTGTTCGACGCTCCGAAATTCGAGCATGACTATCCGCACTGCTGGCGCTGCGATACTCCACTGATCTATTATGCAAGAGAATCCTGGTTTATTAAGATGACAGCTGTTAAAGAGGATCTGATCCGCAATAATAACACCATCAACTGGATTCCGGAAAGCATTGGTAAGGGACGTTTCGGTGACTGGCTTGAGAATGTCCAGGACTGGGGAATCAGCCGTAACCGTTACTGGGGAACACCACTGAACATCTGGGAGTGCAGCTGTGGTCACATGGAATCTGTTGGAAGCCGTCAGGATCTCTATGAGAAAACAGGGGACGAGCGCGCCAAGACAGTAGAGCTTCATCGTCCATATATTGACGAGCTTACTATGAAGTGTCCGAAGTGCGGCGGCACTATGCATCGTGTACCGGAGGTTATCGACTGCTGGTTTGACTCCGGAGCAATGCCATTTGCACAGCACCACTATCCATTTGAGAATAAAGAGTTATTCGAGAAACAGTTCCCGGCAAACTTTATTTCCGAGGCTGTTGACCAGACAAGAGGATGGTTCTACTCCCTTCTTGCTGAATCCACTCTTCTGTTTAACCAGGCTCCATATAAGAATGTTATCGTTCTTGGACATGTACAGGATGAGAACGGACAGAAGATGAGTAAGTCCAAAGGAAATGCAGTTGATCCATTTGACGCACTTGAGACTTACGGAGCTGATGCAATCCGCTGGTACTTCTATATCAACAGTGCACCATGGCTGCCGAACCGTTTCCATGGCAAGGCTGTTCAGGAAGGTCAGCGTAAATTCATGGGTACTCTTTGGAATACCTATGCATTCTTTGTACTTTATGCAAACATCGATAACTTCGATGCTACCAAATATACACTTGATTATGATAAGCTTCCGGTTATGGACAAATGGCTTCTCAGCAAGCTGAATACACTTGTAAAGACCGTTGACGAAGATCTGAATGACTACAAGATTCCGGAGACTGCAAGAGCACTTCAGGGATTTGTAGATGAGATGAGTAACTGGTATGTAAGACGTTGCCGTGAGCGTTTCTGGGCAAAGGGAATGGAGCAGGATAAGATCAATGCTTACATGACTCTTTACACAGCACTTGTAACTGTTGCAAAGGCAGCAGCTCCGATGATCCCATTCATGACAGAGGATATCTACCAGAATCTTGTAAGATCTCTGGACAAAAATACTCCTGAGAGTATCCACCTCTGTGACTTCCCGGAAGTAAAGGAAGAGTGGATCAACAAAGATCTGGAAGAAAATATGGAAGAAGTTCTGGATGTTGTTGTTCTTGGCCGTGCATGCCGTAATACAGCAAATATCAAGAACCGTCAGCCAATCGGAACCATGTATGTAAAAGCTCCGAAGGTGATGGATAAATATTTCACAGACATTATTGCAGACGAGCTGAATGTAAAAGAAGTGAAATTTGCAGAGGATGTGGAATCCTTTATTTCCTACAGCTTCAAACCGCAGCTTCGTACAGTTGGACCGAAATATGGCAAGCTTCTTGGCGGAATCCGTACTGCACTTGCCCAGATCAACGGAAGCCAGGCTATGAATGAGCTGAAGACAAACGGTGTTCTTGTACTTGATATCGATGGAAACAAGGTTGAGCTTACAGAGGAAGACCTGCTCATCGAGACTGCACAGACAGAGGGTTATGTAACAGAGACAGAGGGTGAGACTGCTGTTGTTCTGGATACCAACCTGACACCTGAGCTGATTGAAGAGGGATTTGTCCGTGAGATCATCAGTAAGGTACAGACCATGCGTAAAGAGGCTGGCTTTGAGGTTATGGATAAGATCCGCGTTTCTGTAAAAGATAATGACAAGATTATCGAGACTATGAAAGCCAATGAGGCAGAGATTAAGTCTGAGGTTCTTGCTGAGGAAGTTGTCTATGGTGAGACAGACGGTTATGTAAAAGAGTGGAACATTAATAAAGAACATGTAACACTTGGAGTTACCAAATTGTAATAAAAAATGCAGGGGCGAAATTTTGGCCCCCTGCTATCATGATAGTTTGCAGTACAACCGAATAAGATTGAGACTCTGGCAGCTGTGTTTTCATAAGAAAACAGGTTCGCCTGAATCATACATTACAGGAGGAGCAAAATGATTGACAAACAGTTTGATAAAGAAACCTTTAAAAAAAGCGTAAAAGATAATGTTAAATTTCTTTACCGCAGAAAGCTTGAAGAGGCAACACAGGAGCAGCTTTTCCAGGCTGTAAGCTACACAGTGAAGGATGTTATCATTGATAACTGGCTTGATACTCAGAATGCCTACGAGGCACAGGATCCGAAAATCGTATACTATATGTCCATGGAGTTTCTTATGGGACGTGCCCTCGGAAACAACCTTTTAAACCTTGGTGCATATGGTGAGGTGAAGGAAGCTCTTGAAGAGCTGGGAATTGACATCAATGCGCTTGAGGATCAGGAACCGGATCCGGCACTTGGAAACGGTGGTCTGGGAAGACTTGCAGCATGCTTCCTTGATTCCCTTGCAACACTTGGATATAGTGCATACGGCTGTGGAATCCGTTACCGTTATGGTATGTTCAAACAGGAAATCAGAGACGGATATCAGGTTGAGGTTCCGGATGCATGGCTTGAGGAAGGCTATCCATTCGAGCTTCGTCGTCCGGAGTATGCCAAAGAGGTACATTTCGGCGGATATGTAAGAGTCGAATATGACCAGGCTACAGGTCAGAACAAATTCATCCATGAAGGATATCAGGCTGTCAAGGCTATTCCATACGATATGCCGATCGTTGGATACGAGAATAATGTAGTAAATACACTTCGTATCTGGGATGCAGCTGCTATTGAAGAGTTTGGATTTGATTCCTTTGATAAAGGTGATTACAAGAAAGCCGTTGAGCAGGAGAACCTTGCAAAGGATATTGTAAACGTACTTTACCCGAACGATAATAAAATGTCCGGTAAAGAGCTTCGTCTGAAACAGCAGTATTTCTTTGTATCTGCAAGTATTCAGGCTGCAATTGAGAAATACAAAAAGACACACGATGATATCAAGAAGCTTCACGAGAAGGTTGTATTCCAGATGAATGATACTCATCCTACTATGGCTGTTGCTGAGCTTATGAGAATCCTTATGGATCAGGAAGGCCTTGGCTGGGATGATGCATGGGCTGTAACTACCAAGTGTGTTGCTTACACTAACCATACCATTATGGCAGAGGCTCTTGAGAAATGGCCGATCGAGCTGTTCTCCAGACTTCTTCCTCGTGTATATCAGATTATCGAAGAGATCAACCGTCGTTTCATCATCGAAGTACAGAACAGATATCCTGGAAACTATGAGAAGATCAAAAAGATGGCAATCATCTATGACGGACAGGTTAAAATGGCTCACCTTGCAATCGTTGCAGGCTTCTCTGTAAATGGTGTTGCAAGACTTCATACAGAGATTCTGAAAAATCAGGAATTGAAAGACTTCTATGAGATGATGCCTGAGAAGTTTAATAACAAAACTAACGGTATCACTCAGAGACGTTTTCTTCTTCATGGAAACCAGAACCTTGCTGCATGGATCACAGACCATATTGGACCAGACTGGATTACAGATCTTTCTCAGATCAGCAAGCTGAAGGTATACGCTGATGATGAGAAGGCTCTTCAGGAATTTATGAACATTAAATTCCAGAATAAACAGCGTCTTGCAAAATATATTCTGGAGCACAATGGTGTTGAAGTTGATCCTCACTCCATTTTTGACGTACAGGTTAAGAGACTTCATGAGTATAAGAGACAGCTTCTTAATATCCTTCATGTAATTTATCTGTACAACCAGATCAAGTTACATCCGGAGATGGAATTCTATCCAAGAACCTTCATCTTTGGCGCAAAAGCTTCTGCAGCATATGAGCGTGCGAAAAAGATCATCAAATTGATCAACTGTGTAGCAGATGTTGTAAACAACGATTCATCTATCAATGGCAAGATTAAAGTTGTATTTATCGAGAACTACAGAGTATCCAATGCTGAGATGATTTTTGCAGCAGCAGATGTTTCAGAGCAGATTTCTACTGCAAGTAAAGAGGCTTCCGGTACAGGTAATATGAAGTTTATGCTGAACGGTGCTCCTACACTTGGAACTATGGATGGTGCAAACGTAGAGATCGTTGAGGAGGTTGGTCAGGAGAATGCATTTATCTTCGGTATGAGTGCTGACCAGATCATTAATTATGAGAATCATGGTGGATATGATCCAGATTTTATCTACAACACAGATGCTGAGATCCGTCAGGTTCTGATGCAGCTGATCAATGGAACCTTCTCCAGCGATACAGAGCTGTTCAGAGATATCTATGATTCTCTTCTGAACACCAAGAACTGCTCTAGAGCAGATCAGTACTTCATTCTCGGAGATTTCAGATCCTATGCTGAGGCCCAGAAGAGAGTGGAAGCTGCTTACAAGGATGAGAAGAAGTGGGCAAAGATGGCACTTCTGAACACTGCATGCAGTGGTAAATTCTCTTCTGACAGAACTATCCAGGAGTATGTAGATGATATCTGGCATCTGGATAAGGTTACTGTAACTAAGAGCAGTGAGGCTGCAGAGAAATAAATAAGAGAAGTCAGACATCGGATCTGAATGGGTACGGTGGATTAACTGTAAGTGTATAAAAAGCAGAATAAAGGCTGCATACACATTAAGAGTATTACACTCAAATGTGTATGCAGCTTTTTGTTTCATAAATAAATTGTCGCAAAATTATTGTGAATATATAAAAAATACTGTATAATTGATTATAATAATATCAGGGGATTACGAGTGCTTGAGAATTGCGGGAGCAGCTTTGCTGCTGAGCAATTCATAGATATCAAGATAGGAATAACATTATAAAAGGTTAGGAGGGAGCTTATGAAAATAAAGGGACTAAAGAAAATAAGAAAAACAGAAGCTTTGGGGATGTTTTTTATTATGGTAGGCTCAGCATTGAATTTTCCTGTTGCCATTTGGGCAGAAAATATAGAATCTCCTGAAGCCTGTGTTGTGACCACGGAAAGAGAAAATGAGCCTGAAGCGTCAGATAACGTAATGAAAAGCGGTATTTGTGGAGTCGCTGGAGATAATGTAAGATGGACTTTGGATGATAAGGGGATACTGACTATTAGCGGAAGCGGAGATGCTTTAGATTATGCAAGCGTCAGCGACGCACCGTGGGCGTTAAATGATGAAACTGTAGAATGCCCCATAATATCAATAGTAATTGACACGGGAGTAACAAATGTTGGTGCATATAGTTTTTCGGGGCATTCTTGTACTGATGTCAGGATTGCAGACAGTGTTATAAAAATTGGTTCAAATATATTTGAAACTTGGGATTCTATACAAACGATTTACTATCACGGCACACAAAAGCAATGGGAAGATAGTGTTCAGGTAGGTGAGAATAATACAGGATGGATAGAAAAGCTGACTTTCCATACTCATACAGCGGATTCGGCCTGGGAATCTGATAAAACCCATCATTGGCACAATTGTATAGATCCAGATTGTCCAACTACTGATATTCAGTGGAAGGACAGTTATGGACAGCACAAATGGGAGGCAGGAGGCTGTTTGGATTGTGGATTTCAATGCGAGCACGATGAGGGAAATGAAGAGTGGATAAAGACTGCTGTCAGCCATGAAAAGAGATGGAATTGCTGTGGTGCAGTGATCGTGGCTGAAGAGGTACATGAGTGGAACAGTGGAATTTGTGAAGAGTGCGGATATGTGTGTGAGCATACAGGCGGTTTGGCAAGCTGCACAGAACAAGCGATTTGCCAGACTTGTGGTGAGGCATATGGAGAATTAGCTTCACATGACTGGGAGGACGATTTTACAATTGACCAACCAGCAACTTGTACAGAAGATGGTGTCAAATCCATTCACTGTAAAAATTGCACAGCAACCAAGGATAGTGAAGTAATTCAGGCGTTAGACCATAATCTTGAAAAAATCGAGAAAGAAGAAGCAACCTGTACCGAGGGAGGCTACGAAGGATACTGGAGTTGTACGAATTGCCAGAAGCTTTTCGCAGATGAAGGAGGAACAACGGAAATCCTCAGTCCGGTAGAAATTCCAGCATATGGACATGCTTTAGAAAAGGCTGAGAAGAAGGAAGCAACCTGTACCGAGGGAGGCTACGAAAGCTATTGGAAGTGTAAAACCTGCCAGAAGCTTTTTGCAGACGAAGGAGGAACAACAGAAATCATCAGTCCGGTAGAAATCTCGGCACAAGGACATGCCTTAGAAAAGACAGAGAAAAAGGAAGCAACCTGTGTGGAACCCGGTTATGAAAGCTATTGGAAGTGTAAAACCTGCCAGAAGCTCTTTGCAGACGAAGGAGGAACAACGGAAATCCTCAGTCCGGTAGAAATCCCAGCATATGGACATGCCTTAGAAAAGACAGAGAGGAAAGAAGCAACCTGTACAGAGGGAGGCTATGAAAGCTATTGGAAGTGTAAAACCTGCCAGAAGCTCTTTGCAGACGAAGGAGGAACAACAGAAATCATCAGTCCGGTAGAAATTCCAGCACAAGGACATGCCTTAGAAAAGGCTGAGAAGAAGGAAGCGACCTGTACCGAGGGAGGCTGCGAAAGCTATTGGAAGTGTAAAACCTGCCAGAGGCTCTTTGCAGACGAAGGAGGAACAACAGAAATCCTCAGTCCGGTAGAAATTCCAGCACAAGGACATGCTTTAGAAAAGGCTGAGAAGAAGGAAGCGACCTGTACAGAGGGAGGCTACGAAAGCTATTGGAAGTGTAAAACCTGCCAGAAGCTCTTCGCAGACGAAGGAGGAACAACGGAAATCCTCAGTCCGGTAGAAATCCCAGCATATGGACATGCCTTAGAAAAGACAGAGAGGAAAGAAGCAACCTGTACAGAGGGAGGTTACGAAAGCTATTGGAAGTGTAAAACCTGCCAGAAGCTCTTCGCAGACGAAGGAGGAACAACGGAAATCCTCAGTCCGGTAGAAATCCCAGCATATGGACATGCCTTAGAAAAGACAGAGAAAAAGGAAGGAACCTGTGTGAAACCCGGTTATGAAAGCTATTGGAAGTGTAAAACCTGCCAGAAGCTCTTCGCAGATGAAGGAGGAACAACGGAAATCAGCGGAGCGATAGAAATCCCATCACAAGGACATGTTTTAGAAAAAACGGAGAGGAAAGAAGCGACCTGTACCGAGGGAGGCTACGAAAGCTATTGGAAGTGCAAAACCTGTCAGAAGCTCTTTGCAGATGAAGGGGGAATAACGGAAATCAGTGAGCCGATAAAAATTCCATCACAAGGACATGTTTTAGAAAAAACGGAGAGGAAAGAAGCGACCTGTACAGAGGGAGGCTACGAAAGCTATTGGAAGTGCAAAACCTGTCAGAAGCTCTTTGCAGATGAGGGGGGAACAACGGAAATCAGTGAGCCGATAAAAATTCCATCACAAGGACATGTTTTAGAAAAAACGGAGAGGAAAGAAGCGACCTGTACAGAGAGAGGCTACGAAAGCTATTGGAAGTGCAAAACCTGTCAGAAACTCTTTGCAGATGAAGGAGGAACAAAGGAAATCAGCAGTCCGGTAGAAATCTCAGCGCAAGGACATGCCTTAGAAAAGACAGAGAAGAAAGAAGCAACCTGTGTGGAACCCGGCTATGAAGAATACTACACATGTCGTGTATGTGGTAAATTATATCAGGACAAAGAGGGAATAAATGAAATTGGCAGTCTCGATACTATCAAGATTTCGGCAGAAGGTCATAAAGGCGGAGAGAACTGGTTGTTAAATGCTGACAAACACTGGAAAGAATGTGCTGTATGCCAGAAAAGAATAGAAGAAGCAGACCATATTTATGAGAATGAAAAGGATAGTGCTTGCAAAATTTGCGGGTATAAAAGAGCTATAAAATCCGAACCGCCGAGAATAATAGATGGATATAATGAAAAATGGCAAGTAAACTCCGGAAAAACGCTTTCCTTCTGTTCAAGTGCCCCATTTTCAGAGTTTATTAATGTAACAATTGATAACGAAGTTGTTAATGAAAATAATTATGACAAAAAAGAAGGAAGTACAATTATAACTTTGCATTCAGAATTTCTTTCTGCACTATCAGTTGGAGTACATACATTAAGTATTAATTCTGAAAGTGGTTCCGCAACCACCGGATTTGTCATTGAAAAAGCTCCGCTAGAGCCATCACCGACTGTAGAGCCATCACCAACGGATGCGCCTTCTATTGTTGCAGCTTCTTCGGTTGTAACTGCTACACCGACTCCGACTACAGCACCGGAAGAAACAAATACAAAAACAGGGGATGAAAGCAAAATAATAATCTGGATACTTGTATTGTTCTTGTCAGCAGAAGGAATACTAATAATACTTCAGAAATTCAAAAAGAAAACCAGATAAGTAATTCCTTTACCGGGCGGGTGCTCCCAGACGAGCCACCCGCCTATTGCTATGTATTAATTTAAACTTTTTCAGATTGAGTTTACTCTCTAAGTGTGCCATAATGAATACATACATATCGGTTCGGGAAAAATGCGGAGCAGCAGGAACCGGAGCGGTTTTATCATGGCTTTGTACTGGGACTGATGGTCGACCTTGCAGATAAATACAGAATTACCTCCAATCGGGAAAGCGGTCTGGGACGATACGATATCATGCTGGAGCCTTTGGAGGAAAATAAAAGAGCATACGTAATAGAGTTTAAAGTGCATAAAGCAAAGCGTGAAAAGAATCTGGAGGAAACTGCACAGAACGCTTTACAGCAGATTGTGGAAAGAAATTATGATGCGGAGCTTTTAACACGGGGAATTCGAAAAGAAGATATCAGGCATTTGGGATTTGCGTTTTCGGGAAAAACAGTGCTGATTGAGCAGGAATAAATTAGAAACGGGCAGCAGCTCTTAGTTGAGTTGCCTGCCCGTTGGTGTTATACATTATTTTTCTATTGCTATTTCCTGCCAGTATTCATACGGCAGCATATGATACATCTTTCTTACGGTAGTCCGTTGGCTGGCGTAGAGCTTAGCCAGTTTGCGCTTCTGGATGTAAAGGTCTTTAGGCATTTCTGCAAGGTCATAGGGGATCTTGTCATTTACATAATACTTTCCAAAAGAATAGAAAGCAGCACCGCAGTTTGTCTCTTTATAGGCTTTTTCTACAAGCTGGTGAGTCATCTGGTGGTGGTGATGACCGTACTCACCATCTGCATTGTGGGTGGCAACCTGCTTCCAATCTTTATAGTTCAGAACAGTGGCAATATCGGCTTCCATATCCTTTTTCCAGTAACTCCAGCTGCTGCGGTCTTTTCCGATTTTGTCAGGGTAGGAAAGAATCAGATATTTGTCCCCGGTAGCTTCCATTACGGATTTAAATTCTGCACTTCGAACCGGATCATTTCCCCGGGTCATGCACACTACCAGATAATCATCCTCAATCAAATGCCGTCCGCCCCAGAGCAGATCATCGTCCGGGTGCGCCACAAACATCACCTTGTCGTACCCGTCCAGATCAAGGGCATCCAGGTCGGCAGTTGTTACATGGGGCAGATTCAGATAAGGATAAAAAAGATAAAATTCATGTCCGGCAAAGGCAATCGCAGCCAGTATCACAATTGCAGCCAGCAGCCGTTTCCAGTGCCGCGCCAGCCAGGAAAGAATTCTGCCAGCGTTGGAACTGGCGGAAAAATGATTGTTCATGTAAGGTACTCCATTTCTGCTTTTATTAGTATGATATCAGTGTAAAAAGACCTTTTGGCATCTATATCATAACATTTATATAAACGAAATCAGATTTCATTATATTTCAAATAACTATCTTAATTATACTATATTCCCCATAAGTTACAAGGCGATGTTTGAAGTGCTCCAGCCATTTCAAAAAGATTAAGATAGCTTTTCCGAAGAAAGACTGTTATACTTAAGAAAGTACAATTTTTGAGGTAGCAGAATATGAGAAAAACGAATCTTGCATTTATAATTGGTTTTATTGTCTGCTTCGCGGCGGCGTATCGGGGGATGGTGTTTAGTCCGTCTTTTACCATGATGTATGTGGTTGCGGGGATGGGACTTTGCATTCTCGGGGAAATATTGGATATGGCGCAGGCAGGGAAAAGGTTTGGCAGCAGAGAACAGAAGCTGATTGGTTTGTTAAGCAGGATATTATACATATTCGGAATGTTCTGGGCGTTCCCTGCGGTAATTATTTATGCCACAGGCGATGACTGGATGAACGGCTGTATGCGTGCGGCAGCAGTTGGAAGCGTAGTGCTGTGTGGAATTTGGCTGGGATGGATGTGGAAAACCAGAGGAATTCAGGAAGCAGTGTGGGGAAAAGCTCTGGAATTGCTAGTTTCACTGGCAGCAGCACTGTTGGCTGTATTTTGCGGAATCAATAGTGTGGCGTTGATGCCTTATGGAATTGGGCTTTTGATTCTAACAATAGCACGGCTGAAAGAAAATAACGACAGTCTTATAAGAAAAATATTGTTCTGTCTGGGGCTGGTTTTGATAGCTGCATTGCCTGTTCTGCCAGCATTGGGAGGTATATTTTGAAAAAAATAGGTGGTCTATTAGCTGTTTGTATAACAGCGTCTTTAACTTTAAGCGGCTGCGGACTCTATGACATCGCAGACCTGTTTTCCGGTTTGGGGAAGGGGAGTGCGCAGTTGTATGTAAATGAAGAATTACAAATGCCAGTGGATGGGAAAGACACAATTCTCCCTGGTGCCGCGTGGCTTGACACAGACGGTAATTCCATCCAGGCCCACGGCGGCCAGATCCAGCTCATGTCAGTGCCAGACGGCAACGGCGGAAAAACAGAGAAATACGTATGGGTAGGCGAGGATAAGTCCTCCGGCCATTTCGGCAACGATGTGGCAGTCTACACATCCGATGACCTGTACCACTGGGAATTCCAGGGCGATGTCCTTCGGGCAGTGGAATCCCGGAAACAGCTGGAGGAAGATTCCTATTTCCAGGAACTTTACCAGGATTACAGCCAGGAAGAACTGGACGAAGTCTATAACTGCATCAACAAAAATACCGTAATCGAGCGCCCGAAAATGCTGTACAACGAGAAAACCGACAAATACGTAATCTGGTTTCACAGCGATGACAGCACTGAGAAAAATTCCTACAAATATGACGTAGGAATGGCAGGCGTAGCCATCAGCGACTCCCTCGCAGGTCCTTTTCGTTTCCTTGGAAGATACCGTCTCAGTCAGTGTCCAAAAGGCCAGATCGACTGTTTCCCCTCATCCAAAGGCGAAGCTCGAGACATGAACCTTTTCAAGGATGATGACGGAATCGCTTACATTGCCTACACCAGCGAAAACAACAAAACCATGTACATTTCCAAGCTGAATGAGGAATACACATACCTGTCCGCAGACCCGGAGGAGGCAGTTTACAAGGAAGATTTCATCCGCCTTTTCCCAGGCTCCATGCGGGAAGCTCCGGTTCTTTTCAAGGGAGAAAACGGGCGGTACTACTTTATGTCCTCCAGTACCACAGGATGGATGTCCAACCAGGCGCGGGTCTGGTCCGCAGATGAGATTTTCGGCGAATGGAAAAACGACGGAAACCCTTGCCTGGGAAAAGATGGAGACATTACCTTTGACACCCAGAGCACCTGCGTTTTCCAGACGAAATCCGGTCAGTGGATTTACTTCGGAGACCGCTGGAACAGCACGGATCTGGCAGATTCCAGATACATCTGGCTGCCTCTTGCTTTCAACGGCAATAAGGTAGAAATTCAGTGGGAATCAGAATTTATACTCCAATAAAGGTCCGAAGAGCAGATTTTGTTCATAAAGAATATCTTGCGGCATGCGGCCAATGAACAGAAATTATATATGAGAAAAATGATAAATTGCTGAAATATATGATATAAACAGGAACCCAAATTTGTTACAATCAATAATAGCAAACGATGGAAAGATGGAGGATGAACATGAAAGAACTTTTTTACGGAGCAGCATACTACGACGAATATATGCCATATGACCGCCTGGACAAAGATGTGGAAATGATGAAAAAAGCAGGGATCAACACTGTCCGGATTGCGGAGTCTACATGGAGTACCTGTGAGCCCCAGCCTGGAGTGTTTGATTTTTTCCATGTGGAAAGAGTGATGGACGCCATGGAGGCTGCGGGAATCAATGTGATTATCGGTACACCCACTTATGCGGTTCCCACCTGGATGGTGAAGGCGCATCCGGATGTGCTTGCAACCACTGTGAAAGGCCGTGGCATTTATGGCGCGCGCCAGATTATGGACATTACCCATCCGGTGTATCTTTTTTATGCGGAGCGTGTGATCCGTGAACTGATGAAACGCACTGCCCACAGGAAATGCGTCATCGGTTTTCAGCTGGACAATGAGACGAAATACTACGGAACTGCGGGCAAAAATGTGCAGGAGCAGTTTGTGAAATATCTTCGGGAAAAATTCCATGACGATCTGGATGCCCTGAATTACGAATTCGGACTGGATTATTGGAGCAACCGGATCAACGCCTGGGAGGATTTCCCGGATGTGCGCGGAACTATCAACGGAAGCCTTGGCGCGGAATTTGAGAAATTCCAGAGAACCCTGGTGGACAAATTTCTTAGCTGGCAGGCGGATATTGTAAATGAATACCGCAGAGAAGAACAGTTTGTTACCCATAATCTGGATTTTGAGTGGAGAGGATACTCCTATGGAATTCAGCCTTATGTAAATCATCTTCACGCTTCCCAGTGCCTGACCATTGCAGGAACAGATATTTATCATCCCACTCAGGACGAACTGACCGGAGCGGAAATTGCATTCGGCGGAGACCTGATCCGTTCCTTGAAACAGGACAATTACCTGGTGATCGAGACCGAAGCACAGGGTTTTCCGGGCTGGACACCTTATAAAGGTCAGCTGAGACTGCAGGCGTACAGCCATCTGGCATCCGGCGCAAACAGCGTGATGTATTGGCACTGGCATTCCATTCACAACTCTTTTGAGACATATTGGAAGGGGCTGCTCAGCCATGATTTCCAGGAGAATGCGTCATATAAGGAAGCCTGCACGATTGGAAATGAATTTGCCAAACTGGGAAGCCATCTGGTAAATCTGAAAAAGAAAAATGATGTGGCAGTGCTGGTGAGCAACGAAGCGCTTACAGCCCTGAACTGGTTCCGAATCCAGGAACAGGCGCCAGGCGCAGATGCGCAGAGCATTTATTATAATGATGTTATGCGCTGGATGTATGACACTTTGTATCGCATGAATGTAGAATGCGATTTCATATGGCCGGAATCTGAGAATCTGGATCAGTACAAGGCAATTGTGGTACCTGCCCTTTATGCGGCACCTGATGAGCTTCTCATACGGTTGAATCAGTATGTGGAAAATGGAGGAACCCTGATTGCATCCTTTAAAACTGCTTTTACCAACGAAAATGTAAAGGTAAGTCACCAGGTGCAGCCACATATTCTGAAAAACTGTCTCGGGGTACATTATGATCAGTTTACATTCCCCAAGAATGTAGGATTAACCGGGGAAATTATTTCAAAGAAAAACAGTTTGTCAGAAGCAAAGGTATTTATGGAGCTTCTGACTGCAGATGGGGCAGAAGTGCTGGCCTCTTATGAACACTACAACTGGAAAGACTACGCCGCTATTACCCGAAACCATTATGGAAAAGGTCAGGCCGTATACATTGGCTGCATGACAGATGAAGATACACTGAAGGCTGTCTATAAAGCCGTGCTTCCGGAAGCCGATGTGGAAATCCCAGAGTATCATTACCCAATCATTGTGCGAAAAGGTACCAATGATCTGGGAAAAACTATTCGTTATTTCCTGAATTATTCTGCTGTGGAGCTGGAAATGCCCTATGAGTATAAGAACGGCGAAGAACTGTTGGAAAACACATCCGTAGAAAAGGGTGCCGCCCTTCAAATGCCAGCGTGGGGCGTGAAAATTGTGGAAGAAGCATAAAAAGAAATCTTAAAAAAGTTCCGGCAAACGGTGGAAGGACATTGTTTGCCGGAATTTTTTTTCAAACACACTCTAGAGCCTGTTTGAAAAATCATTCCCGCAATCTGCACGCCCCACTTTGCGGTATATTTTGCCCGAATTCAGTTGCCGTAGCCCGCTACGGCGCCCTCATCTGGACAAAATCTCCCACAAATTGTGACGCACATCTTGCAGAAAGCCTTTTTCAAACATGCTCTAGTCTGCTTGTGGCTGATAGGAAAGCGGATAAAGGTTTAAATAATTTAATATACATAAAACGTGATTTTTGTGCTAAAATAGTAATGAAAAACGTGATAAAACTGCGAATAAAAGCTCAAAAAACGTGATTGACTTTTTGAAGGGGTGAGGTTATGTATTTTAAAAGAAAGGTAGACAGTTACTTAAGGCAGTGGAAGGAGAAAGAAAACAGACTTCCGCTAATCATTAAAGGTGCAAGACAGATTGGAAAGACAGAATCTATTATTCACTTTGCAGATGAGAATTATGAGAATGTGGTTTCTATAAATTTTGTGCTGGAGGGGCAGTATAAAACTATATTAAGTGACGGATATAGTGTGGAAAATATTATAAAAAATATATCCCTCATTGATCCTTCTAAAAAATTTATTGCAGGAAAAACTCTGATTGTGTTTGATGAATTGCAGGAATTTCCTGATATTTCCACTTCTTTGAAGTCTTTTAAGATGGATGGAAGATTTGATGTAATCTGCAGCGGCTCTTTGCTGGGAATTAATTATAAAAAAATTCACAGTAACAGTGTGGGATATAAAACAGATTATGAAATGTTCTCTATGGATTTTGAGGAATTTCTCTGGGCAAAAGGCTACTCAGATTTACACATCGAACAAATTCTGGAACATATGTGTTCTGGGAAGGTATTCTCTGAAACGGAATTGTCTGTTTATAAAAAACTGTTTCTTGAATATTGCGTGCTTGGGGGGATGCCCGCAGTTATCAGGCAATATATAGAAACGAACACCTTTTCCGATACATTGGAAATTCAACGTCAAATTCAACTAGATTATGAAGAGGATATTAGAAAATATGCAGAAGGATTAGACCAAACGAAAATTGCCAGTGTATACAGAAGTGTTCCGGTACAGCTGGCAAAAGAAAACAAAAAATTTCAGTTAAGTAAAATTGAGAAAAATGCAAGAAGCAGAGAGTATTCGGGCTGTATTGACTGGCTGAAGGATGCGGGAGTTGTTTCTGTGTGCTATTGTCTGGATTATCCAGAATTACCGTTAAAGGGAAATTATGATGAATTGAAATTTAAGCTGTACTATCCGGATACAGGACTGCTGATTGCGTCTTTGGACGAGGAAGCCCAAGAGGACTTACGGGCAAATAAAAATATGGGTGTTTACAAAGGCGCTTTATATGAAAACTTTGTTGCAGAGGCATTTCTGAAACAAGGTTTAGGACTATATTATTACAAAAAAGAAAATGCAACTTTAGAAGAAGACTTTTTTGTCAGAACGAAAGACGAACTGGTTCCAGTTGAAGTAAAGGCAAATAATAATCGTTCAAAATCTCTAAGAAAGCTGATTGACAATGAAAACTACAGTGATATTAAGTGGGGAATAAAACTGGCTGACAGTAATGTGGGCATAGAAAATGGAATTTATACATTTCCATATTTTTGCTCATTTTTGATTAAAAGATATCTGGCAAAAAGAGGTTAAATATAAGGGGGTACCGCACTGCTTAAAGTAATGCGGTACCCCTTTATTAAAGTTTAAATTCTCTTCAGTTCATAGCTTCTTGAACCAAGTCCAATCTTCTGTCCATGGTCCAGGGTTGCTTCCCATTCTACATTCGGATTAGAATCCATAAAGTGATTGTGGTGGCAATGCCATTCCGGTTTTGCAAGGTTGTCACCAAGCTGACTGTTGCGGATTGGCTCAGCTGCAAGACATGCGTCTACACAGGCCTGGTCAAGGGCAATGGGGTCGAAACTTGCGAACATTCCGATATCCGGAAGGATCGGAGCATCATTTTCACCGTGGCAGTCACAGTTCGGGCTGATGTCCTGAACCAGGGCAATATGGAAGCATGGGCGTCCGTGACAGACTGCCTGTGCATACTCTGTCATCTTGCGGCAAAGAAGCTCATTGGAATTGCTGTGTGGATTGTGGATGGCATCAAAGCTGCAGGCACCGATGCAGCGGCCGCAGCCCTTACATTTATCATAATCGATAACAGCTTTTTTCTCAGGATATGTAATTGCGTCACTTCCGCATTCTTTGGCACAGCGTTTACAGCCACGGCACAGCTCTTCATTGATGACTGGCTTACCGCTGGCGTGCTGAGCCATTTTTCCTGCACGGCTTCCGCAGCCCATTCCGATGTTCTTAATTGCGCCGCCAAAACCGGTTGCCTCATGACCCTTGAAATGGGTAAGACTGATGAATACATCAGCGTCCATAACAGCGCGGCCGATTTTTGCAGTAGGACAATATTCTGCATTTTCTACAGGAACATCCACATCATCAGTTCCTCGAAGTCCATCACCGATAATGATCTGACAGCCTGTGGTAACAGTATTGAACCCATTCAGATTAGCACAGTCCATGTGCTCCAGGGCGTTCTTACGGCTTCCCGGATAGAGGGTGTTACAGTCTGTAAGGAATGGCATTCCTCCAAGCTCTTTACAAAGATCTGCTACTACCTTTGCATAATTGGGGCGCAGGAAAGCAAGGTTTCCAAGTTCTCCGAAATGCATTTTGATGGCAACAAATTTACCATCCATGTCGATATTTTTGATTCCGGCTGCGATACATAATTTTTTCAGCTTGTCCAGCTGGCTTGTGCCAACCTTGCAGCGAAAATCAGTGAAATAAACAGTTGATTTTTCCATAATGTACCTCATTTCTGATTTTTATTTATCTTCATAATATTCTTTTAATTGCTTTAATGTCAAGCTGTTTTGATGCTGCCAGATTTTTTAATATGCTTTAAAAAAATTTCAGAACATCCTCAAGCTCTCTGCGCTTCGGCCGACTTGGCTCTTCATCTGCTTTTCCTACTGCAATAACAGCGACAATAGTCTCAGCTTCCGGGATGGAGAGCATTTCGCGAATCTTATCTGCATTGCGAAGGCCCATGATCAGGGTGGAAAGACCAAGCTCTGCAGCCTTCAGGATCAGATTTTCATTCTGAAGACCAAGATCATAGCAGCCCCAGCCATTACCGATTTCATTATCAGGTGTGCCGTCCTTCTGGAAGCCGGCGCGGTTATGTACGAAGGTAGTGACGATCAAAGCGGCATGCTCAGTTTTTATATGGTTATTAGCGTAACACAGACATTCCTTACGAAGCTTCTGCTTCATATCCTCTGATAAAACACAATAATAACGCCCTGTTTCAGTATTTTTCCATGATGGGGCTTCCAAGGCTGCCTTTATAAGCTGCTGGATCTGTTCTTTGGTAATATCCGTATTGGGACTGTATTTACGCACAGATCTTCTGTTCTCAATAAGTGTCTGAAATTCCATGAGAAAACCTCCTCAATCAAATTTTTTATTATTATGGCATTATTAAGAAGAAAAATCAATCAGTCAATTGAAAAAGTAATTATGAAAAGTATGGGGTTATTTCCATAACCAGAGTATTGACATTACTGACAAATTTGATGATAATAAGATTTGCTTTGTAAAGGTTACAGATGGAAAAGAGACCTTCTATTTAACTGTGAGATATAAGAACGGATACACTTTCTCCCCTGATAAGTATATAGAACCGTAGGAATTGCTTAACCAAATTAAGCAAGGAGGGAAAGGGGCAGAGCGTGATTCACGTAAGGAGTATAGCATGATTTGTGAATTAAAAGAAACAGACAGAGCCAGTGCCCTCTTTGCAGGCTGGCAGGATAGTGTAGTCTGGTCAGCGGTGCAGGGCGTAATGGGAAAAATATATGTGGATTCTCTAAAAAAGCCGGAGAGCGGTGCTGTTATGCTTGGAGATTTTTGTTTCCTGAGTGGAAGACCAAAATCGGAAGTCATTTTTGGAGTGCTGGAAAAAGGTGAATGCACAGAGCTGATTCTGGTGCCGCAAAACAATGACTGGGCACAAATGATCGAGAACTGCTATGGAGAGAAAGCTGAGAAAACTATTCGCTATGCAATTAAAAAAGAACCAGGGATTTTTGATCTTGTCAAGCTTCAAAAGGCGGCAAACAGCTTGTCTGCGGAATACGAAATGAAACTGATCGACAAAGAGCTTTTTGAGGCTTGCAGGATGACCTCCTGGAGTAAAGATCTGGCTGCGAATTATGAAAATTACAGCAAATATGAGAAATTTGGTCTTGGCGTGGTAATTTTAAAAAATGGTGAGATAGTAGCCGGAATTTCTTCCTATTCCGGTTATGGAAGGCGAATTAACGAAAATCTGGGTTATCATGGTGGGATTGAAATTGAAGTGGTAACCAGGGAAGATTACCGCAGAAAAGGACTGGCTTATATTGGGGCCGCACGGCTTCTGCTGGAGTGTGATAAGCGAGGGCTTTATCCAAACTGGGATGCAGCCAATAAAATGTCTGTTGGGCTGGCAGAGAAGCTGGGCTATCATTTCAGCCACGAGTATGTGGTTTATAAAGTGAAAAAGGAGAAACTATGACGGGATTTGAAAAGCTGGAAAACAGTTTAATAGATGTAATAAAGGAAGAACAGGCCAAGCTTGGATTCAAGGAGGAGAAGATTCATTTATATTATCCTCTGTCTTCCCTGAATCATTTCTTTTCTGCCAGGGACAGCGCAGATGAAATGGCTGCCAGATTATCACATATGCCGGAAGCGCTGGTAGAGAAGCTGGGGCAGGTGACTGCTACCCACAGAGGTGACCGCTTTTGCTTTTATATTCCGGAACCAGGCAGCGTGTATGTACATGAGAATATGAAAGAGAATGAGTTTATCAAGGTCCTTATCGAGCTGGTTCAGCAGCACGATTGTACGAAGGAGAAGCTGCTTAATCTGTTTGCGTCTTATTGGGAAAAAACAGAGTATCAGGATATGAATAACGGGGAGTTTGACTTTTATATCCGATTTGTGGATAAAGAGGACGATATGTATTATTATTGCTTTAAGGACGAAGGCTTTCACTTTATTTATCATAGATTTCTGCCGGAGGATTATGAGGAGTTCGGATTCTGACAGAGCAGATTTTCTGCGTATTTTCACAATTACATGTCCAAATGCATAGAAAAGTCTTCCTCACATAAACATATTATAAAATATGCTTGTGTGAGGGATTTTTTTATGATGAATTATCTTTGGGGCGGAATGCTTTTGCTTGGGGTGATTTACGGAGCATTTGCAGGAACCCTGGATGGGGTAACGGAAGCGATAATTAATTCGGCAAAGGAAGCCGTGAATCTGGTGATTGCAATTGCAGGAATCACAGCCTTTTGGACCGGTATTATGAAAATCGCAGAGCAGGCCGGGCTGGTGGAAAAGCTGGCAAGGAGAATCCAACCGCTTCTTCGCTTCCTCTTTCCGGAATTAAAGAATCAGGAGAAAGCCAATTATTATATTTCATTGAATTTTCTTTCTAATTTTCTTGGGCTGAGTCACGCAAGCACCAGCTCTGGATTGCTGGCATTTCAGGAATTGGACAGACTAAATGGTTACAGTACAATTGCCAGTAAATCCATGTGTACATTTCTGATTATCAATGTTTCCTCTCTTCAATTATTACCCATCAATATGATCGCTTATCGCGCTCAGTATGGCAGTCCGAATCCCGCTGCGATCGTAGGACCTGCCATTTTTGCCACCGGAATGAGTACGCTGGCAGCAGTGATATTTTGCAGGATTATGAATGGAAAGAAATAAATGAGCTGAATTTATAATCTTGACAAATAAGAAAACTTGTGCGTATATTGTAAAAAAGCTTTTCGAAAAAACAAATTTATACAAAGGGGAAATGGAAGATGGATTTGAAAAACTATTCAACAGGTGTCCAGCATATCGGAATTCCAACAAACGATATTGATAAAACCGTAGAATTTTATCATAAACTGGGCTTTGAAACTGCTTTTGAAACAGTTAACAAAGAAGCCGACGAGAAGGTTGTATTCCTGAAGCTTGGAACTCTGGTTGTGGAAACCTATGAGAATCACGCAGCAGCTCTTCGTGCAGGAGCAATTGATCATGTTGCACTTGATGTTAAGGACATAGAAGAGATTTATCAGTACATTAACGGGGTTGGCTTGAATACCACACAGGACAGTATTCATTTTTTACCATTCTGGGAAAAGGGAGTAAAGTTTTTCACTATTGAAGGACCGAATAAAGAGAAGGTTGAATTCAGTCAGTACTTATAAAGGATATTTACAACAGGAAGCCGGTACATTGCCTGAAACAATGTATCGGCTTTTATAAGGTGGATGAAAAATGAAACAGTTAAAAAAATGGTATCTGAATCTTTCAATTCAGAGAAAATATCTATATTGTATACTTAGCATTACGCTGGTTGTACTTTTGGCAGCCAGCTTTTTACAGTTTATGTCTGCATCAGAAATTGTAACAGAGCAGACTGTGAAACAGTCAGCAGGAGTGATCAATGAGCTGTCTGTTAACCTTGATCATTATTTTGATATGGTGGAAAATTCATTTGAATATATCGCAAACAGCAGTATTGTACAGGAAGAACTGGAATCTGATAAACCATATAAATCCGATGGGTCCGAGCTTTATTCTTATTATTCAAGGGCCGGCCAGATCAGAAGACTGCTTTTGCAGGGCTATACAAGCATATATATAAATGATATTCAGCTGTATGGTTATAACGGTGCCAACCATCTTCTTTCCAATGACAGAGGGATTAACGAAGAAAGCTCCGAAATTTCCTGCGCAATGGCAGAAAATTCCAACGGACGCTGTGTTTACTATAATGCAGTGGACGAAAATCTGATCTATATGGCAAAACAGATAAAAGATGTATTGACTATGGAGCCTCTTGGAATTTTAAGAGCTTCTATCAAAATCAGTTATTTAAAGAAAATGACACTGACGGCGCAGGAATCCTTGTCGGCTCATATATTTTTGCTGGATCAGGATAACAATATTCTTCTGGAAAGTGCCGGGGAAAATATGGATCTGAAGGATCAGAAATGGGTGGATCAGATTAATGGAAATTCCGGAAATCTGTGGCTTAATCTGGATGGGAAAGCTTACAACCTTGTTTACCAGACAAGCTCAGAAACCGGACTTACAGTTGCCGGGATGATTCCAACCAGCTTTTTACAGAAAACGGCCCGGGAACTGGAAAAAACCACTGTGATGTTGATAGGAATCAGTATTCTTCTGTGCATTCTTCTGGCTAATATTATGGCGCGCGGAATTACAAGACCTATTGAAAAAACAAGTAATGCTATGAAAAAATTTGCAAAAGGAGATTTCTCAGTGCGCCTTCCGGAAGGAAGAGCAGATGAAATCGGAGCCATGAATTTGGTTTTTAACCAGACCATTGAGAAGGTTGAGAAGCTGCTGAAGCAGATTGTAGAGATGGAAATGGTAAATAAAGATATTGAATTTCAAGCATTACAGGCACAGATCAATCCCCATTTCCTTTATAACGTGCTGGATACAATTAACTGGATGGCCAGAAAAAAGGGTGAAGAAAATATCTGCCGGATGGTAACTGCAATCAGTAACCTTATGAGGGCAAGCATCAGCAATAAACGAAGCATGGTACGTGTGAAAGAAGAACTGAAATATATTGAAGACTATCTTTTTATTCAGGAAACAAGATACGGAGATAAATTTACTTCGTATATTGAGGTAGACGAGGAACTGAATGAACTGGAAATTCCTAAGATGGTAATACAGACGCTGGTTGAAAATGCAGTTGTTCACGGAGTCGAAAATGCCACCTGGGATTGTTTCCTCTATATTTCAGGAGAAATCCAGGATGACATGGCAGTATTTAAGGTAAAGGATGACGGTGTGGGAATTTCTGCAGAAAAGCTGGAAGCTCTTTTAAAAATGGAGGAAGAACCGGAGCATAAGGCGGAAAGAACACATACAAATCTGGGTATTTATGCAGTACAAAAACGTCTGGAATATGTATATCACGGAAAAGCCAAAATGACGATCACATCAGAAAAAGAAAAGGGAACTCTGGTTGTGCTGGAAATTCCTCTGAAAAAAGCGAAGGAGATTATGAAAGATGGAACTTCAGGTAATGATATTGGATGATGAGTATATTATTTTAGATGGTTTATGCTCTTTTCCCTGGTCAGATTATGGATATCAGGTGGCTGCTACTGCGAAAAATGGTCTGGAGGGACTGGAAAAGCTGGAACATATAAAGCCGGATCTGATTCTTACAGATGTCCGGATGCCTGGAATGGATGGTCTGGATTTTGCCGAGCGGGCTCACGAGATGTATCCGGATACGGTCATTGTAATCCTGACAGGCTATGACAGCTTTGCCTATGCCCAAAAAGCAATCAGTATTGGTGTGAAGGAATACCTGCTGAAGCCCATTGATTACGATGAATTAAAAAATATGGCAGCCAGGCTTGCTGAAGAAATACGTGCAAAGAAAGAAGAACAGCAGGAGGTTCGGGATTTACAGAAATATTTTAATCAGTCTGTACCGGAGCTAAGGTCTAAATTTGCAGGAAATCTTCTCTATGGAAGGCTTCAGGGAAAAGGAGTGGTGCAGGAGCAGGCGAAATCCCTTAAGCTGACCATCGAAAAATACATTGTATGTGTTGGAAGAAAGGTAGTTGGGGAAAAACGACTTCACGAAGGCGACAAATGGATTGAAGAATTTGCCTGTATCAATATTTTTGAGGAAATTTTCAACAATTACAACATACAGGTGTTGAGTGATTATAATACGGCTACAGCTGAGTATAACTTTATACTTTTGTTTGCAAAAGAGGAAGAAAATCAGAAATGTATGGATCGTGCACTTCAGGCCTGTGACAAAATCCAGGAAGAAGTGGAACGGTATTTGAAAGCATGCATGAATTTTGGAATCAGTGATATTTCGGAAGATGAATATCAGGCGAATGCCCAGTACCGAAAAGCCCAGAAGGCTTGCAGACAGTGCATTTATCTTGGAATGAACATTATTCTGAAATATGAAGACCTGCAATACGAGGAACAGAAGGAGTTTGTGATCACACAAGGCGAAAGAATGCACTTCATGATGACACTGTTTCAGGAAAGCTTCGAAAAGGCGGAAGAGGAATTGCGCCAGCTTTTTGCCCAGGCACCGGAGGATGGGGCAGCTGTTAAATTTGCAGCAATGGATCTGCTGTTTGGGTGTATGAAGTTTCCATACACCTGTGCAGTGGACAGTGAAATACATAATAAAAACTGGAATTTTTCTGTACTTCAGGATGGAGTAAAACGAATTTCCCAATGTGAAACTACAGAAGAAGTCCTGAATTGTATGTTTAATCTGTTTGGAACACTGATCAAGCAGAATACAGAAGGCTCAGATGAGCGGAACTGGAAGCTGGTTCAGAGCATATTATCATACATTGAGAAAAATTATGCCACGGATATTTCAATGGATGATCTTACAGAAAAGTTTCATGTGAGCCGAACCTATATCAGCCGGCTTCTGAAGAAATATGCAGGAAAAAGCTTTCTGGAATATCTGACAGATGTGCGTTTTAAGCATGTGGAGAAGCTGATAGCAGATGATCACTATAAGCAATATGAAATAGCAGAAATGGTAGGATATAAGGATTTCGGATATTACATTAAGGTGTTTAAAAAGCGATACGGCATTACCCCTAATGAGTTCCGTAAACATATCTAAAAGCAATGGGAGATTTGTGCACAAAAGGAAACTGTGTACAAATCTCCCATTTTTACTTTTATTTCCAATTGTTTATAAAAGCACCAGAAGGTAAAATAAAATCATCAAAAGCGAGGAAACCTAAAATAAAAGGAGGAAAATGAAATGAAAAAAATGAGAAAAATGGTATCTCTGGTGCTGACAGCAGCTATGACAGCTGGTCTTATGACAGGAATGGGAGCGTTAACCGCTTCAGCAGACAGCGAGAGAACCAAGATTACTGCACTGTTAAAAGGAACGGAATCAACAGAGCAGTTTCAGACCTTTGACTATCTTCTGAAAAACTTCTGTGACGAGAAAGGCCTGGATTATGAAATTGAACTTGTAAACGATATGCAGGACTATTTCACAAAGCTGCAGATGTACATCAACAGTGATACACTTCCAGACATCTTTGGATGCCCGAATGGAACACTTTCCGCAGCCTGCAAGGACATTGATGCACTGGTTGATGTAGGTGCAGAGCTGGAAAGAAACGGATATGCAGATAAACTGAATGGAGCAATCCGCGATTTCCTTACTGATGCAGATGACGGAAATCTGTACCTGTTTCCACAGGGTCTGTACTGTGAATACTTCATGTACAGAAAAGACATTTTTGAAGATGCAGGAATTACAGATGCACCAACAACCTGGGAAGAGTTTGAAGAGGATTGCCAGAAAATTGCAGATTTAGGTGAGATTCCGGTAATCGTAGGTGGTTCCGATGCATGGCAGCTTATGAGATACCTTTCCTTCTCTCCATGGAGAGTAACAGGTCCTGAATTTATCCAGGGATATCAGGCAGGAACAGATTCCTTTAGTGAAAATGAGTCTGCAAAATATGCAGTAAATCTTCTTTCTGATCTTGGAACAAAAGGATATTTTGAGCCTGGATTTGCAAGTGTAGACTTTACATCCGCATGCAACCTGTTCTTCGGTGGTACAGGAGCAATCTTCTATACCGGCTCCGGACAGATCAGCCTGGCAGAAGAGATGTATGATAACGGAGAACTCGGATTCTTCCCGGTACCGGATACAGAAGGCATGGATAATATGGCTACAAATGTACCGATCCATGCAGGATTTGCAGAAGGCTTTAATAAAGCTACATATGATGATACAATGCAGGAATTCTTTGATTATATGTGCGAGAACTTCTCCGATGCTTGCTACAATCAGGCACATGTATTCTCTCCATTTAACGAGGATTCTCTTCCAGAAGGACTTCCGCAGCTGTACTATGACACTCAGCCAATGTTCGAGGACGCAGAAACAGCATGGACTTCCTGGGATGACAAGCTTGATTCTGATGTAATGACAAAAATTGTTGATGAACAGCAGAAGCTGGCACAGGGAATCACCACACCAGACGAATTTATTGAAACCTGTGATTCTTTTATTAAATAAAGAATTTTAAGTGTGCAGGAATGAGACTGGCGGAAAATTTGCCAGTCTCTTTTAAAGAAAGGAGAGAGTCTTATGCAGAAAGCATTTGGAAAGAAATCAGTAATTTTTATGTTTCTTTTTCCTGCATTCCTTATCTATACTGCATTTGTTATTGTGTCCATTGTATGGGCAGGTTATTACAGCTTTTTTGACTGGAGCGGTGTAGGCGAGAAAATATTTGTAGGATTCAAGAATTATGTGGAGCTTTTAACACAAGATACCGTGTTCCGCTCTACAGTATGGCATACAATTGTTTATACGATTATCAATGTGGCAATTCAGGTATTTGGAGGCTTACTGTTTGCAGTCCTTCTTTCCCGAATCAAAAGAGGCAGAGTTGCTTTACAGACTTTGTATTATATTCCGGTAGTAATTTCATCAGTTGCAATCTGCCAGATTTTTACAAAACTGTTCTCTGTAACACCAATTGGAATCGTGAATCAGATTTTATCCTTCATAAACCCTTCATTCAAGTTCATGGAGTGGATATCAAATCCGCAGATTTCACTGTACGTAACAGCGTTTGTAGAGGCTTATAAATATCTGGGACTGTATATGGTTATTTTCTATGCAGCACTGATCGGTGTACCGGATGAACTTGGTGAAGCAGCATTGATTGACGGAGCAGCAGTATGGCAGGAATATCTGTATGTGAAAATTCCATACATCAAACCGGTTATCATTGCCAACTGTCTTCTGGTATTAAATGGATCCTTAAGATCCTTTGAGTTCTCATACCTGCTGACACATGGCGGACCTGGAAATGCATCAGAGCTTATGACAACCTATATGTACAAACAGGCCTTCAGCAGTATGAAATATGGATACGGAAGTGCCGTAGCCATTATGATCGTAATTATTTGTATGGTAGTAGGATTATTATTCCGTAAATTCTCAGGAGAGGGGGAAGACGAATGAAAAAGAAAAAAGTTTCCATTCCCAGCATTATTAAATGGGTCATTGCGTTATTCCTGGTTATTATGCAGGTGTATCCCTTCTTCTATGTATTTACCTCCAGCTTTAAGTCATTAGATGACTTCAGAAAGCTTCCGGCATATGCGCTTCCATCTAAGTGGATATTAACAAACTTTATTAATGTTTTTACAAAGAGCCATATGCTGACTTATTTTAAGAACAGTATTATTGTTTTGATCGGTGTATTAGTTCCATTACTTTTATTTGCACTGATGGCTGGATTTGCACTTAGCAAAATCAAGTTCAGAGGAAGAAAAATAATCCTGAACTATTTCCTGCTCGGATTAATGCTTCCTATGCAGGTTGCCTTAATTCCACTGTTTAGTATTTTTAACAAAATGGGATTGATCAATACATATCCGGCGATTATTTTACCGCAGATTGCATTTTCATTATCCTATTCCATCCAGCTGTTTTACTCCTTCAATAAATTCTTCCCGGAGGAAATGCTGGAAGCTGCTATTATTGACGGATGCTCTCCGATGGGCTGCTTTTTCAAAATGGTAGTTCCGATGTCTTTGAACTCCATCATTACAGTAGCTACCATGCAGGCTGTTTTCTGCTGGAATGAATATATTAATGCTTATACATTTACAAGATCCACAGATATGAAAACAATTACACTGGGTCTGAATGACTTTGTGGGAAGCATGGGACTGACCGACTGGGGCGCAACCTTTGCTGCGATTACAGTTACAGTACTCCCGGTATTTATTTTCTATTTCTTCAGCAGCAAGAAGATGCTTGCAGGTATGACCGCAGGCGCTGTGAAGGGATGAGTAAAAATTAAACAAAAATGGCGATATATGAACGCCTGTAAAGAAAAGGAGAATATATTATGCAGAAATTATACTATCAGTTTCCAGAAACATGGTTTGGTGATTGCATGCCATTCGGACATGGAGATAAATTTTATTTATATCATCAGAGAGATACCAGAAAACCAGGACCGTTTGGCGAGCCATTTGGCTGGGATTTAGCAACAACCTCGGATTTTGTTCACTACGAAGACTGTGGTGTGGCAATTCCAAGAGGAACCGACGAAGAGCAGGATCAGTTTATTTTCGCAGGAAGTGTTTTTGAAGCAGAGGGACAGTATCATATTTTCTATACCGGCTACAACCGTGATTATCCGGCACTTGGAAAACCGTCTCAGGTACTGATGCATGCATATAGTGATGATCTGGTTACCTGGCACAAAACTCAGGATGCTCTTACCTTTACCCCACAGGAAGGTTATGATCCAGATGACTGGAGAGATCCGTGGGTGATCCGTGATGAAGAAAATGATCAGTACTTACTGATTCTTGGAGCAAGACTGCAGGGACCGAAAACAAGACAGACCGGTAGAACTGTTAAATTTACTTCCAAGGATCTGAAAAACTGGAAGTTTGAAGGCGATTTCTGGGCACCGGACCTTTATACCATGCATGAAATGCCAGACCTGTTTAAAATTGGTGACTGGTGGTATCACATTGTAACAGAATACAGTGACAGAAGCAAAATGGTTTACCGCATGAGCAAGAGTTTGAACGGTCCATGGATCGCACCAAAGGATGATGCATTCGACGGCAGAGCTTATTATGCAGGACGTACCTTTGAACTGAACGGACAGAGAATCCTGTTTGGTTGGGTTGCAACAAAAGACAAAGACGATGACGATGAAAACTTTATCTGGGCAGGAACCTTTATGGCACATGAGGTATACCAGAAAGAGGATGGCACTCTTGGTGTAAGAATTCCGGAAACTGTATGGAATGCTTTTGACAAAGAGGAAAAGAAGGATGATTTCGTTATCGACACACCAACCAAGAGCTCAGAAGTAGTTGTTGGAAGAAATACCGGTGACATTTTCAAATTTGAAGCAGATGTGGAGTTCTCTGAGGGTACAAGAACATTTGGCGTGAGATTTTATGAGGATGAGGACAAAGCAGAATCTTATCAGTTTGTATTTAATGTTACAGAGAACCGTTATGTATTTGAGAAGAAACCGAACTGGCCATGGCCCGCAAATCAGAACATCGGACTGGAAAGACCAATTGATTTGATCCCGGGAAAGAAATATAACATCCGTATGATCGTGGATGACACAATTGCTACCATTTATGTGGACGGTGTGGCTTTGAATGCACGAGCATACAAGAGACCGGGAGAAAGCTTATCCCTGTTTGCTTCTGAGGGAAGCCTGAAGGTTACAAATTGTAAGGTGACTACTGGGTTGAAGTAATTTAGTGCAGCTGAAAAGAGGGAGATGCGAAAAAACTCAATCGAGTTTTTTCACATCCCCTTTTTAATATCTGTTTTATTCCTTTGTTTTTCCCTCCATAGTCTGCTGTTCATGATTATAAATCCAGCTGGGCGTCATACTTTCGCTTCCATCTCCGTATACAGAAACAGCAATGTACTTTCCGTCTTTCACATAATATCCAATTTCCAGTTTCAGATTCGCTGCCAGTGGTCCGCCTTGTTTCCGGCTTTCTCCTATCTGAATATCGGCATTGCTGATATCAAAGGTAGTCTGTGTAAAATTGCCTTCCGAACCATATTCCATCGTTACGCTGTCCTCATCAGATTCTGTAAGGACTCCGTTTATATATATGATTTCCGATTCTGGTTCGTCGGCAGCACTGCTCTCAGAAGAGGAGGTCTCTTTATTATTCGGGGACTGTCCACATCCCGGAAGACCTGCCAGCAATATCCCAAGCATTATGAATCATGCTGTCATTCTTTTGTATCTCATTTTTCTCTTTCCCCTGTTGTAAATGATGATTTTCCTTTGATTCTGCCCTCCCTGTTAATAATCCTCAGAAGTTTCCTCTTCCTCGTCTATATAATCTGCATCCCCGGATTCTTCATACTCCTGCGTATCCTCTTCTGCCTGGGTATTTCTCTGTTCCATATTATACAGCTGACTGGGTGAAAAATATTCTGTCCCATCGCTGTATACATAAGTAGCAATGTTCACTCCATCTTTCACATAATAATTTACATCTACATTAAGGCTTGTTCTAAGACCACTGACTCCGATCACTTCATCTACCTGAATATCCAGCTCTGCACTGCTGATGTCAAAAGTCATTTCATAGAAATCTCCATCAGAGCCTGTCTCTATTGTCATGGTAGAGTCATCGTTATATCTTACATTTCCGCTGACGGACTTCATTTCATAATTATAAACCCAGCTTGGGGTCATACTTTCACTTCCGTCTCCATATACAGAAACAGCAATGTAATCTCCATTCTCCACATAATATCCAATTTTAAGATTCAGATTTGCCGCTAAAGGTCCCCCCTGTTTCTTGTTTTCGCCTATCTGAATATCCGCATTACTGATATCAAAAGTTGTCTGATTAAAATCCCCGTCAGATCCATACTCGATTGTTACACTGTCCTCATCGGAATCTGTTAAAACTCCGTTTATATATGTAATTTCTTTTTCCGCTTCTGAAGATGTGTTTCCTGTATTGCCGGACTGAGACCCTGAGCCTGTCTGCGCAGCTGCTTTCGTAGGTTTTGGTGCTGCTGTGGCCGCCGCCTTGGTCGGTTCCGAAGCAGATGTTCCTCCATTCCCCTCTGTCAGTCCGCATCCGGAAAAACACGTTGCTGCTATTCCCAATGCCATAAATACTGCTGTCAATTTCTTGTAGTTCATTTTCTCTTCCTCCTGACATAATATTTTTCTTTCATTATACGCCTTTAACTTATCCATTTTGCAGAAACTGTCAAAATCACGTCTCTTATTGGAATAATTTCCTTTTTTTCTTTTTTATTTATTTTTATTTTATACCTGCAAATTCATATTTTGTAAAACTTACCTTCCTGATATTCTGCTTTTATAAGCTTGTCCGATATGATAAAATATTGATATGATAAAGAAAAAGGAACTACACATTATGACGCCAAAACAAAAAATCAAACAAATTATCTTATTGGTTTTCGGTCTGTCTGTTGCTCACCTGGGTGTGACTTTTTTTATTCAGGCAAATCTGGGAACTGACCCCTTTAATGTCCTTGTGCAGGGAATCTTCCGCAGTGTCCCATGGCCGGCAGCTCTTAACTGGACCCACGGACGAACTCACATGATGATCTGTTTTCTGATCATTATGGTGCTGCTTTTCATTGACCGAAGCTACATACGAATTGGAACGATCATCTGTATGTTTCTTGGCGGACCTATTATTGATCTTTTTACCGTCCTGCTTGGAGACTGTATCAACAGTTCTCTGCCCATAGCAGTGCGCATCATCGTCCTTGTAGCAGGATGTATCATCCTTGCTCTTGGCATGACCATAGTGATCAAATCGGAAGCGGGAACAGGTCCCAATGATCTGGTTGCCATTGTCATCAGCGACAAAAGTCACAAACCTTTCGGCATCGTGCGCATCCTGACAGACTGCTTCTTTGTGATCGCAGGTTTTCTGCTTGGAGGAACCTTTGGACTGGGAACTATTATCTGTGCCTTTATCGTAGGTCCTGGCGCACAGATCTTTATGCCATATTCCCAACGCTTCTGCAAAAAAATAATCGGAAATTAAACTCATACCCGGCTGCCATGTTGTCACGGCTGCCGGGTACGGGTTTTTAAATAATAACTTCTTTAATTATTGATTCCTGCTTACTACAAAGATAAAAAGCTGGTACAACTGAAATCAGTCAAAACTCCAGTGTACCAACTTTTAATTAGTTATGATCATCTATAAATTATTGTTTTACAAACGACTATATAAAGAATTTATTTTAGCGCGTGTTGCCGGTCCGATGATACCATCCACTGACAGTCCATAAGTTCTTTGGAATCTACAAACCGCATCATAGGTTCCTTGTCCAAAAACACCATCTGCACCGGCCGATCCACAGCTATAACCTAAAGCAATAAGCTTCCTCTGCATATCTCTGACGTCAGTTCCGCTGGATCCCATAGATAAATTACCTCCGGTACTTCCACCATCGCTAGAACCATAAGCAGGTCTGCAAAATGACATTTTTCTCCCACCAATAGATCTCTTCGACGTTCTAACTGCATCTCCAGAATTGCCATCTATAGTAATAATTTCACTGCTGGTTACTGTTTTTACAATTCCTACATGCCCATACGTTCCTCCATTATTTGTACTAACTATAGCAAGATCTCCAACTTTCGGAGTATTATAAACGCGTCCTAATGAATTATAATATCGCCATACTTCATAAACTGAAGCTGTTTTTGCACCGCCACAAAAAAGAGCAGAAGCTCCGGCATGTTTAAAAACCCACCATACAAATACTGCACACCATGGATAATTTTCACCATTTACAGCTCGTCCATAATATTCCGTATTATATTTGACATTGTTCACCCCCGTTTCTTTTACTCCAATCTCTTTACTTGCCATGTTAATAATCGTACTTGCTGTTGCCATATCTTTTTCTCCACTTTATTTTTTTAATAACCGGTTATCTGCCTTATATAAAGATAAAATGAAGAAAAACAGAAACTAAAATTAAAGAAAAATTTCAACTACATCCTCATGTTCTTATAATGATACAATATTGAAAACAAAGGAAAGCGAGGGAGCGATATGAAAGAAAAATTTTTTAAAGGCGCATGTATTGCATATATTCTGTTGGGAAGTGTATTTTTTCCAAAAAGCGCCTGGGCGGAAGAACCTCTGGGAACCATGGTCTACCATGATATCAAGGATTTCGGAGAATATTACGATTCGGAATCAGCTATTACCTATGCATTTATAAAAGGAACACTTTCTTCCTGTTCAGACAGTACTAATATTTGTACCGTAACCTCTGACAACGGTAAAGAGGTCGACATATCAGTCGAAAATCCGGAAGACATTCAGAAATACTGCGGTTCAGAGGTTCATGTCTGGTATTCCAAAAATAAACAGAATATCAATAAGCTTATTTCCTGCTCCCCGGAAACTTTCTGGAAAAAGCTCATTGATATTGAAGACAAACAATATTTAATCGAAACGGGAAAGCTTTCTGCTGACAGCTTAACCGAAGAGGAAAAAGCCTTTAAAGAAAACACAATCCAGATAAACGGCACTCTGACTAAATATGTTTCTTTCGCAATGGTCGACAATTTTGGTATCTGTTCTCTTATATTTGTCGAAACAGCAGACGGTGTCACTGAAATATTTCCTATAGATAATCCCTGCAGTCAGTGTGATTCCGTTGAGCGCTACAGGACTTTTGAAGATTATATAAAATTATATGAAGGAATGCAAATAAATGCTGACGTATTCAAAGGACTGAATGTCGCCTATCATTTCGGGGAAGCATAAACTAACAAGAACATATCCTCCAGCAAAACTCATACCCGGCTGCCATGTTGTCACGGCTGCCGGGTACGGGTTTTTATTTTACTTACTGCGGGACTCCCACAGAAGCAATCTTACGATTTAAATTTTTGGAATTCCATCAAATCCAGCCTGGAGTTCTGCATCTGTGGGAATATAATCACTCATTTCTCCATCATTATATCTTCCATAAGCAAACATATCAAAATATCCTGTTCCGGTAAGTCCAAACACAATAGTCTTTTCTTCTCCAGTCTCTTTACATTTCATTGCTTCATCCAGAGCTGCCCGGATCGCATGAGCGCTTTCAGGCGCCGGAAGAATTCCTTCCACGCGGGAAACATCTGAGCCGCCTCAAAAACAGAAGTCTGTTCAAACATCACAATATTTTTCTGCCGATATCACGGCATTTGCACCGTCAGCAACCGCTGTTACAACCTGACGAAGCTGTTTGGTCCTGATATCTCCTGCTGCAAAAATGCCCGGTGTACTTGTTACACAGTCTTCTCCTGCAATGATATATCCTCCCTCGTCCAGAGCCACCAGATTTTTAAATTTCTCTGTATTCGGGAGAATATGAAAGCAAAAAGAATCAACAAAATAATTGCAATATTTTTCATGTTTTTGTGTTTAATGCTATCAACAACATCTGTATCCGCTGCACCAAAAATCAATAAAAAGACAGCAACAGTATATGTTAACAAAACCATAACCTTAAGAATCAATGGAGCGAAACGTAAAGTAAAATGGAGGTCTTCGAACGCTAAGATTGCTTCTGTCAATAAAAATGGAGTAGTTAGAGGCAAAAGGGCAGGAAAAGCAAAAATTACTGGATATCTTAATGGAAAAAGATATGTGTGTAGAGTTACTGTGAAAAAGAAAAAAAATAATCCAAAATTAAACTATTCAAATATTGCAAGCTCCACTGGAAGGGTAATTCAATTAAAACTATTGCACTGCAAATCAAAGGTATCTTGGAGCAGCAGTAATGCAAAAGTAGCTTCTGTTTCACGAACAGGTAAAGCGAGATTTAAAAATAGTGGTGTAGCTTATATCTATGCAAAAACAGGTAAAAAACGTTACAAGTGCATTATAACAGTTTTTGATAGGCCATTAGGTTTATATTATTCATCTACGCCAACTCCGACTCCAACACCAAAATTAAAATACGATATCAAAAAGGCTGCACCCAAAGCAGAGCAAAAAATACTTGATATATTTAATGCCACAGGATTTAAGTTGAAGTATAGAAATATTGGCAATTGGACTTATGGTTTGACAAGCACATATGACTATGATAAATCAATCACTCTTAGTACAGAACTTTTTGATACATCTAAAAGAATATGGAAAGGCAGTGAGCAGATAACTCTTGAAAATGTCACATATCATGAACTTGGACATTTTGTTGCCTGGATTACTGACCGTTCTGATTTGACAAACAAAATGCAGCAACTCAAAAAAGAAGAGGATAAAAGACATACAGAGAATGCTACAGAATACTTTGCTGACTCTTATATGCGATGGGTATTAAACAGGAACCAACTAAAAAAAGAACAGCCAAGAACTTATCAATATATTAAAGAACAAATTGACTATATTAGCAAAACACCGATAAGTCATTGGATTGGTAAATATTGAAGTTTTTGTCATTTTTTTGCATTTAAAAGGGGCTGTGAAATAAGTCCCTAAAAGAAATAGGACCATTCGTTTATGCGAAAGGTCCTATTTTTGTGGTAAAATTAACTTGCGATGAAAACTTTACACAATAATTATTGTAATTCAAAACAAGGATATTTACCACTGTTTCTTTCAGATTGTTTGGATCTGCTGGATCCTGTTTTAACATTTGACAGATTGATGGGAGGAATCGATTTAAACAAGTATCTGACGGATATTCCGGAGTACACAACCGGACGGCTCAGATATAATCCAGTCAACATGTTAAAAACAGTACTTTTCGGATTTATGACTAGCGGCTACTGCTCTCTGAGAGAACTGGAAGACAACTGCAAAGTTAATATCAGGTTCATGTATCTCATGGATCACCAGACTCCGTCATACAGAACCTTTGGATATTTCATCAATGAAATACTTCAAGATAAGATTGAAAACATTTTTAACGACATCAATCATGCTATCTTTAACGATGAGCATGTAGATCTGCAACATCTCTACATCGACGGCTCCAAGTTTGAAGCAAACGCAAACAAGTATACCTGGGTATGGAAGAAGGCTACCGAAAAGTTCCGTTACAAGCTTTACGAAAAAATCACTGCGGAGATTGAGGAGATTAATGTAGAAATCGCATGGAGCGGGGTGCAGATCACAACAAATCCGGAGTATGTACCGGATTATCTGAATGAAATCGTTGAGCAGCTAGTACTTTTATGGGAACTGGATACAAGTACATTTGTTTACGGAAGTGGAAAGCGAAAATCCAAAGAACAGCGTCATTATGAACACTTGACTACTTTCTGTCAGAAACTTCAAGAATACATACAAAAAATTGAAATCTGTGGTCCTAATCGAAACAGTTACTCTAAAACAGATAACTCAGCTACCTTTATGCGTATCAAAACGGATTACATGGGAAATGATCAGCTTCTGCCAGCATATAATGTACAGATTGGTGTAACAGATGAATATATTGCAGTTGTTGACGTGAACCATTATCGTTCGGATATGGATTGTTTCGTTCCTTTGATGGAGCACTTCAAACAAACTTATGGATTCTATCCCAAATATCCTGTGGCAGATGCTGGATATGGCTCATACAACAATTATATTTTCTGTGAACAGAACGGAATTGAAAAGTATATGAAATTTCCAATGTTTAAAAAGGAAACTAAGGATCAGAAATATCATGAAGATCCATTTCGTGCAGTTAACTTCAGAATTGATGAGCAAGGTGTCATGAGATGTCCTAACGATAAAGCATTCCATTTTTTATACAGAAAAAATGTGAGGGGAAATCAATACGGACGTAAGGAAGAATTGTATGAATGCGAAGACTGTAGTGGATGTCCATATGCAGAGAAATGTAAGAAGACAGATAAGAATCGAACCGTTCGGATCAATCAGGAATTAACTTCCATGCATCAGGAAGTAATCGAAAACCTGGAAAGTATCCACGGTGCGTTATTACGAATGAACCGTTCGATACAAGCAGAAGGCACTTTCGGAATTATGAAAAACGACCGTTGGTACAAGAGAATTGTCCGAAGAGGTATTCATTCAGTCAAACTGGAAGTTTTACTTGTGGCGATAGGCCACAATCTATATAAATATCAGAAAAAAAGATGAGAAACAGAACTGCCGCATAGATTCAAAAAAAGAATTTCTATGGGGTAGGGGAAGTGCGCTTTCTTTGCGCATGATTTCAGTCATTTATACACAACAGGTACAAAAAGGGAGATGCGAAAAAACTCAATCGAGTTTTTTCACATCCCCCTCTGATAAAATTGGTGTCATATAGTTATTCGTTGAATGAGGTCTCACATAGTTGTACCAGTTAATGTATTGCTTTGTCATTTCATCTAACTGCTCAACACTTTCAAAAGTATATCTATAGTAAAAACAATTTTTGAAAGTATTATAAAATCTTTCCATTGGCGCATTATCATAAGGACAGCCAGCCTTGCTCATACTTTGAATTACGCCGTTATCCTTGCAAAAATTGACAAACTCCCAAGATGTATATTGTACTCCCTGATCGCTGTGCAGAAGTATTCCATTGCTTGGTTTTTCTTTTTTTAGGGCTTCCGTAAGTGTTTCTATTGCAAGTTCTGTATTTATGTAATCGCTATTGACTGATGCTATAGCAGATCTGTCAAATAAATCCATAATGGTACAGTTATATCGAAACTTACCATTAGGCTGACGCATATATGTAAAATCAGTGCACCAAATCTTATTTTTTTCATCGACGTTGAAGTTTTGTTTTAAGAGATTATCAAAGATTTTATGTTTTTTACAGCTTTTGTAACCTGGCTTTTTTCTCATAACTATAGCAGACAGATTAAGATCCTTATTCATATATTTATGGATGGTTGTTGTACTCAGATGTATACCATATCTTTGTAGAAAGATTTTCATAGGCCGATATCCAATAGTTCTATTATTGTTGTAATAGATATACTTTATCCTTTCATAAACCATAAATCTTTGCTCGTAATAATCTCTTTTCGTATCTTTCAGATAATTGTAGTAACAATTAAGGCTAATCTTAAAATGTCTGCACAACCATCTTAAGCCAAATTGCTCCTTATTTTTGTCAATGAATCGATATACCACTAATCGATTTCCTTTGCAAAGAATGCCGCTGCTTTTTTTAAAAAATCAATTTCTTTATCCTTCTCATGAAGAAGCTGGTTCAGTCTTCTGATTTCCTTTGCAGATTCGAATTTTTCCTGTGATGTTTTAGTGGTAGTTTTATATTGGCATTCTTCACCATGTTTTTTTACCCACCCGGTGAGGGTGCTTTTTGCAACATTGTAGTCAGCTGCTATCTCACTTATTGAGCGATCACCTGCCATATAGGCTTTGACTACTTCAATTTTAAAATTTTCATTGTAACGTGTGGCCATGATTGGTCCCTCCTTTGGATAATAAATATTATATACTATCCGAACAAGGTGTTACAAATTTAGTTTACCACTACAACAGGACGATACTGACATCAAGGGATATGCAGGTGATCCTTGCCGGATTGCGGAGTCTGGACAGTGTAAGCGGCAGCAGGTATTACAGCCAGCTGATGGAAAAGCTTCAGACAGGATCGTCAGAGTTTATCAGCGGACGCGATTACATATTGATAGACCTTTCATCATGGAACAAAGGTTCATTGGCTCAAAAGATCGAGGTGATTCAGAGTGCATTGAGAACAGGAACATTCTGACCTTTGATTATTTCGCTCCTTCGGGAGAGAGCAGCCGCAGCATAGAGCCATATTTCATTGTGTTCAAGTGGACAAGCTGGTATGTGTGGGGCTGGTGCATGAGCCGGAAGGATTTCCGCCTGTTTAAGCTGAACCGCATGGACAGGGTGGCGGCTTCTGATAAGACATTTGAGTGCCGCGAGGTTCTGATTCCGGATCTGTCAAATGAAAAGATATTTCCGGGCGGCATCAGAGTAAAGGCGCTTTTTACTTCCGATGTGAAGTGGCGCCTGGTGGAAGAGTTCGGCCCGGATTGCTTTACCGAAGCTGAGGATGGCCGATTGCTTTTCACAGCGGATTATACGGACCTGGAAAGCCTTGTCACGTGGCTTCTGACCTTTGGAGAGAAGGCAGAAGTTTTGGAACCGGCGGAGGTTCGCAGTGCGATAAGGCACATTGCGGAAGAGACAATAAAAAATTATACGGAGGATTAGAGTGATGAAGCTGGATGGATTCGGGATCATGGTGGATGACATGGCAGCAATGATCCGGTTTTACCGGGATGTACTTGGATTTGAGATTAAAGAAGCAGAGGATACCACGAATGTATTTCTGGAAAAGGATGGAACGCTGTTTCTGCTTTACCGGAAATCGGATTTTGAGAAGATGACAGGCAGGAAGTATTCTTATTGCAGCGGTGTGAACGGACATTATGAGATAGCGCTTAGCGTGGATAATTATGAGGAAGTGGACAACGCATATTGGAAAGTGATGATCTCTCGGAATTCTGATTGATCATGCCAGCGAAACTCTGGCAGTGAACTTTGAAAAGTAGATATTGTTTCTGGAACAAAAAAACGGCATGAGAAATAAACATAGCTTTCACTATG
>NZ_JACOOT010000029.1:0-112517 GCF_014287535.1 Blautia segnis
AGTTACATCACAATAATAAAGGAAAAACGTACCGCTTTGAGCAGAAAACGCATACCGCTAAATCAGAATGGATGTACCGCTAATTTCAGAATAGGCGTACCGTTCGGGCAGAATTTGCAGATTCAACGATTAAACATTATTTGCAAGCGTTGAAGTCTATTTCAAAATTTCTTGTTGAAAAAAAGAAAATAAAACAGTCAATATATGAGATTAAAGATATTGATGATTTAGTGGTAGTAAAAGAATATCTGTATAAGGATCCTGACTTTGTTGATTTGGATACACGCGGACATCGAATGTACAGCGTTGGTTTTAATCATTATTTCAGATTTGCTAATGGCGATGGATTTGAAAATATTCATGAGCAGATAAAAAGCATGGATATTGAAATTCCAATTGCGAATAAACAGATTGTTACTATAAATACGTGGAAAAGATCTTCTATAATAAAAATGCAATCTATAGAATCAGCTGGATATAAATGTGAAATAAATTCAAACCATAAAACTTTTACTGCAAAAAGAACAGGAAAACCATATATGGAAGGACATCATGCTTTGCCAATGAAGTACCAGAACAGATTCCAAAATAGTTTGGATATTTATGCTAATGTAATTTGTTTATGTCCAACATGCCATAGGCGATTACATTATGGTGTTGAATCTGAAAAAATGAATGTTGTAGATAAAATATATTATGATAGGTCTGATCGGTTAGCTGCAAGTGGTATAAAAATTGGAAAAGAGGAATTTGAAAGTTTAATAAAATAGTATTTTTAGACAAAGGCAGTATAATTAAAATATTCTATTTACGGTATTAGTGGATTATTGAAAGGTATTCATATAAATTTGTTTTTTGAAAGATAAAAAAGTTCTGTATTTATAGACGTGTGCCCAATATTTTTATGTAGTGATAAAAATATTTTGTTTGGAATGAAATTTTTATAATACTGCTAAAGTAGTTGTAGCTGAGGTAACTAAATATAAAAAAGGTTTAAGAACAATCTGATATGAGTTGACATATTAGATTGTTCTTTTGAAAATAAATTAACAAAATAAAAGAAATATCAAAATAAACTTGACAAAATAAGCGATTTATGTAAAAATACGAATAGAAAATCTCTTATGGAGGTAAATGAATTAATGACAATAAGCGACAATCTTATGACTACGATGACAATGATCGGAAAAGCAATTGAAAAAGGTGCAGTTGAAGATGTCAGATCATACTTTCAAAATTGTAATACGATTACTACAAATGGAATGCCAGGCGTAAGGGCAGACAAAGTTAATACGAATCTGAGTAAAATGGTGGTTTCTGAAGATGTGAAAATTAAGGTGTTTAGTAGGAGTTCGTGGAAGGGGGTTCTGGTAGTAGACAATGGGAATAAAGCGTTGTTTTCTGTCTGTACCAAAAACACCCTTAATAGGATTATCAAAAATAGAGCTAGGAGAAGTCCTCATTATGCACAGACGATGGTCAATACAATCAATAAAGATGAGGTTGCAGAAGTAAAACAGATGACTATTGCTGATTATGATCCAACATTTACATCGGCATTTAGCGAGGAGGACTTTGAAAAAGATTTTTTCTCAATAATGGAAGAGGCTGTATGCGAATATGAAGGTTATCGTTTTTGGATAGTTTCATATGAAGTTGAGAAATTTGTAATGAAAAGCTTATCGGCAGTTTTGATGGACAAAGATTTTGATAAAGTTCAAGAAATATCGATACTTGAAGCATTAAAACCAAACTTTGGGGAATTAACAGCAGTAGAGCCAAAACCAGAAGAGAAAAGAGATGTGCGTAGCTTACTCTCTGTTAAAGCAAAAATACCTGCAAGCAAATCTACTGAACCAAAAAAACGTACTGAAATATTGCCGAAGTCTGTAGAGGAGAATAAGGAAGCATAAGTTCTTCGACAATAAGTTATTAAATAAAATTATGTTTCCTGTACAGATATGAATGTACAAAAATTTAATGGTCAAAGATTAAAAGAGGCTTTACAATTTAGGGGAAAAAAAATGACAGAGCTTGCTGATGAAACTGGCATCAGCAAGCAATCATTGTCTCTTTATGCAAATGCTGGAAATAAGCCTCCCTTTGAGAATGTTGAAAAAATTGCAAGAACATTAGACTTTCCGGTTGATTTTTTTACATCTGAGGATTTATGTACTGTATCGACGGGAAATACGTATTTTAGATCTCAGGCATCAGCAACTAAAAAATCTCGAAATGCACAGAAAATAAAGCTGGAATACGTATCTAAAATGTATGAAGTGATTTTAAATTATGTGAATGTTCCAGAACTAAATCTTCCAGATACGACAGGGATCGATATACCTGAAGATATTATTAATGTAGATTCTGAGCAAGCAATTAATGAAATTGAAAAATTGGCTATGTTAATTCGTGAATTTTGGGATCTAGGAAGCGGACCTATAGATAATTTACAGTATGCACTGCAGTCTAATGGAATAATTGTGACAGGATTTAGAAATGTAGACAGTGATATAGATGCATTTAGCCAGCAGATTAAAATAGATGGAAAAACAATTTATATAATTGCATTGGCAATTGGTTCAAAACCAATTGAAAGGCTTCGATTTGATATGGCTCATGAATTAGGACATATATTGTTGCACACTTGGGGAGAGGATAACGAAGAAATATCAAGGGATGAGTTTAATGCAAGAGAAAAACAAGCTAATATGTTTGCCAGTGCATTACTGCTTCCTAAAAAGTCTTTTTCGAAGTCTGTTTCTGCCTATCCAACAAATATAGATTACTATTTTGCTTTAAAGAAAAAATGGAAAGTGTCTATGCAGGCAATGATGTATAGGGCAAGACAACTGGATATTATCTCAGCAAATCAGTTTCAGTATATGATGCGTATAATGTCGAAGAATGGATATAGGCTACATGAGCCTGGAGATAAACCGGGAGAAATTGGAGATACAATTTTTCAAGCTGCATTAGACATGTTGTTTGAAGGTGGATATCTTACTGTAAGTGAGTTATTAAGGGAATTTGGAAGATATGGAATTTATCTTTCCCAACATGACTTGGAGAATCTTATGTATCTTAGAGAAGGAACGTTGTATCAGGAATCAAAAGTGATACCGTTTATGACAATTAAGAAAGATACAGAATAACAATTCACCTGATAAGGTAAGAAAGTATTCGCTTTATCAGGTGTTTTATTGATAAAAGAGGAAATTTGTCATAGATATTGCGAAATAAATACATACAGTAGCATTAATAATATTGTAATTAATGATAGCTTTTTGATGATTGGATCAGTTTGATTTTATAATTGTAGGATATATATTTTGAACTTAATTAAAAGAATCTATGATAGAGTTGGGGATGAACATTTGAGTGGTATATGGTAGGAGAAATGCCATTTTGGAGAGGGGATATTAGAGCAGCATAAGGAGTGATGGTACTGGAAATATAGGTATGCAGTACAAAAAATGTTTATAGTATATTTGGAAAAAACTAAATATCATAACAATAAAACACTATATATAGACGACGGTAAAATATAAGACACAATATATTGCAAAGAAAACGTTGACTTGATCGTACGTTTGTTCTATAATATCTTTTGGAACTATCAATTCTTCTCTTTTTTCTACGGAGGAATTAAACGTGTCAATAAAGAAAACATCTAATAATCTAATTTTACACAAAAGAGATCTGGTATTGTTAAAGCGAAGTGAAGAGGCGAAAAATATAGAAATATATGGTAATATGTATGAATGTTTAAAAACATATAATACTTTGTCGGCAGCTCAGTTAAAGGAAGATATAGCTTTTGATGATAAGGCGCGTATGATTTTAAATCATGATACGAAGATGATGATGGACCGTATAAAAAATGAATGGCACGCAAAGTCATCATTTGAGATTGCTGATAATGAAGTGCATTGTCAGTTGTGTAGTAGAAAGACGGTATATATATGTTATATCGAAAACAGTATAACTGGAGAGGAACTGCATGTTGGATCTGAGTGTGTGAAGCACTATAAAGATATAAAAGGGGCAGGGAGTGTAATTTCTAAGGTAAGTTCATATAGAAGAGATGTAAAAAAAGATGCTAGACAAACTGAATTTGACGTAGCACTTGGCGAAAATATAGATTTCTGTAAAAATGCTAATAATAAGATTGAACAGTTCCCTATGGTTTTGCCTTATAAATTGCATAGTGATTTAAAAAGTGTAATTGCTATGTGTAATCGAATTAGAACTGTTTATATATCTTCTGGAGGAGATTTAAGCGAAAGTATTAATAAATTTAACTTGAAAATGAATGAGTTTTGTGAACTATACGAAAGAGCTGAAAACTGCTATGCAAAAAATAGAAGAAATCCTTTATTATGTACAAGAAAAATTGCAGACTGGTTGCTGAAAAACGGTTATAAATATGTGATTGAGAATATACAAAAGGCAAATGGAATTTTAAATGAGGAAACTTTACAATTTATATATGAACCTGAATTTATTAAAAGAAATATTTTTGTATTTGAAAAGTGTCTAAAGCAAAAGGATGTAACTTTTTTGGGAACCAAGGGTACTGTAATACGATTTAAGATACAAAATGACCGTTTCAAGCAACCCATTTTTTTTACAATGCCTATTAAAGACTTTATGAAAAAAATTGGATGTCATTGTCTAACACAAGATGGTTATAGGTATAGTAAATCTAGTCTTTCAGCATCTATTGAAATGACTTCAGAAAATTTAAAAAATGTTTTTAATTATTATGTAAGTATATTAAACAATACAGATTGTATGCTTATATTCGAACGGCGTGTATCAAAATATTATTGGGAAAGAAAACAGCATTTTACGGTAAGTCCATGGTCGATTCATAGCAGAGAAATTGATCCGATTTATAAAATTGCAACATTAGACACTATTTTAACTTTTATAGGAGATGTGTTATTTATTGATGGAAAATCGGAGAAAGAAATTTCCGAAATCATTATTGGAAAAATTAAAAAAGGTGGAAAATGGATACCTAAGGAAGAAAAGAACCGTGGAGTTAAAATTGCTGTTGAAGCTGCTGGTATGCAAAAACGGAGAGAATTTATACCTTATTCATAAGCGTTAAATAAGGTGGGATATGAAGAAAAAATGAGCTTTAACAAAATGCGGCTTGACTTTTTCGCTTGCACCCATTAAGGGTTCATAGTATCATATATCTTATAAAAAGATAGTGATTTTATGAATCCTTTTTGTTTTCATAAGAGGATTTATAAATTCGGACAATATCCCTATACACTTTATTAGAAATCATAAATTTTCTATGTCAGGAGAACCAACCATGACCCTTACAATCCTAGGCACCGGCAACGCAGTAACAACCGAGTGCTACAACACCTGCTTCGTCCTGCACGAAAGCAATCAATATTTCCTGGTAGATGGCGGTGGAGGAAGCCAGATCCTCCACCAGTTGAAACATGCCGGAATCGATTGGAAAAAGATAAAAACTATTTTTGTGACGCACAAGCATCTCGATCATATTACCGGGATAATCTGGATGATTCGCATGATCTGTCAGTCCATGAAGCAGGGCGAATACGAAGGCGAAGCAGTCATATATGCACATGATGAAGTGACCACCTTGCTCCAGGATTTTTCCGAAAAACTGCTGCAAAAGAAAGACACAGAGTTTATTGGAAAGCGTCTTCATCTGATACCTGTGACAGATGGCGAGTCGAAAGAGATTTTGAACAAAAAAGTTACCTTTTTCGATATACAGTCAACGAAGACCAAGCAGTTTGGCTTTTGCATGGAATTGGGAAATGGGGAGAAATTAACATGCTGCGGAGATGAACCATACCATCCCTGTGAGGAAAAATATGCGAAAAACAGTACATGGCTTTTGCATGAAGCGTTTTGTATGAGCAGTCAGGCGGAGATTTTCCATCCGTATGAGAAACACCATTCTACTGTGAAGGATGCCTGCGAACTGGCGGAGAAACTTCATGTGAAAAATCTGCTGCTGTATCATACAGAAGATAAAAATATTGCGCACCGAAAAGAGCTTTATGGAAATGAGGGCAGAAACTATTTTTCCGGCAATCTTCTGATCCCGGATGATCTGGAATCGTTTTCTATTTTATTTTCAAAGAACGGCAAAAGGGAATCATGAAAATGAAACTGCTTATTACAGGAACAACAGGATTTGTAGGACATAAAATCATGGAATCATATGCTCAGGCGGCCGCTGCACCATCTCTTCGAAATGCAACTCAGGAGAGGATAAAGCGAATGGTTGAGGAAAGTGAAGCGGATGTGGTGATTCATACCGCGGCAATTTCTGATATCGGGACCTGTCAGAAAAATCCGGAAGCATCGTATTTTGCAAATGTGCAGATTCCGGTGTATCTGGCTCATGCATGCAAAGACAGAAAATTGATCTGCTTCAGCTCCGATCAGGTATACAGTGCCTGCGAGGAGAATGGACCATATATAGAAGATGTAGTAAAGCCGGGAAATATTTATGCGGAACATAAGCTGGAGATGGAGCAGCGGGTGTTGGATTTGGTTCCTTCTGCCGTGATGCTGCGGGCGGAGTGGATGTATGACTATGTTTCAAAGAAGCCGAATTATTTTCTGAATATGATACATGCGAAGCAGCAGGCGGCGTTTAGTACCAGACAGTTTCGCGGAATTACCTATCTGAAGGAAGTGGTTGAAAACATGGATCATGTGATGGCTTTGCCGGGAGGCGCGTATAATTTTGGAAGCGAGACCACCCAGTCCATGTATGAGATCACAGAACAGTTTTTAGATTTGCTTGGAAACCAGGTGGCGGTTCAGGATGCTCCGCCAAGACATAATTTGTGGATGAATTGCGAAAAGGCGAGAAAATATGGTGTGGAATTCAGTGATGTTTTTGATGGGCTGAAGAGATGCCTGAGGGATTATGAAAGGACGAATAAGACGCTTAGGGAAGGGAATTCTAATGAAAAATAATGAATAAACCTTTTGATTGCAGTGGATTCGTACATACAGGAAGATGATTATTTTGAGTTCCAGCATAAGAAAGTCACAAAACAGGTGGTATTTTGTAGTATGTGGGTGGTTGAACACTGAATCGACTTATTACTTTTAAAAGAGCATATGAGGTGGAAAACAATGGTAGATAAGAAAACATTGGAAGAGGTTTATAAGCAAAATTTGGAAAATGATATCATTAATGCAATTTCCGAAATAAAAGGGATTGATTTGCGGAAGGCATTTGATATTTATTATTCCAGTAAACTTACTGAACAAATTTCAAATGGCAGTTATGGAATAGAAAATATGGATGCAAAATATCTGGCGGAAGATTTGATTGAGAATGAGCCAGATATTTTTGAATAAATATCACGCTCTAGATGATGGAAGTGTAAATTTAGATATCTATATGAAAATTAAGGAGATTCACCAATGTTCAATAATTCCTACCTAACCGATGCCATTGCCTGCTACAAGAAGGATTTCATCCAAATGCAGTGGCCGAATGAAAAGTACAAATGGGAGGCTGTGAAGTGTTTTCAGGATAACTGGGATGTGAATGCGGCTGATTTTGCGGATATGCTTACACGTTCGCTGGCAAAGACTTATAATCTGTTGGTTTCTATGAATAATTTTCCAGGAAAAATGATTGAAGGTTTTGCAAAAGCAGCACCGGAGGAAGTGCGGGCGATGTATCTCGCACTTTTTGATGAGACTCAGGATGTGATTTCCAGAATTCTTGCGTTTAAGGATCAGGCGGGAATTTTGCTTGAGAAATATGGAAATGATGCAGCGCAGCATTACCAGTACGAAAATGCCATCACCACCTACCTGTGGCTCAGATATCCGGACAAATATTACATTTACAAATACAGTGAAGTGAAAAACGCCGCAGCAGAATTAGGCTGTGATCTTAGTTTCCGAAAGGGTCATTACGGGGAAAATCTGCGGAACTTTTATGCCTTTTACAATGCGCTGTGCGAAGAACTGAAAAAAGAGGACGAGCTGAGAAGGATGCTGAAGTCTCAGCTGACAGAAACCTGCTATCCGGATCCGGAACTTAGGACGCTGACAATGGATCTTGGCTTTTACATCAGCCGATTTTACAGCCAGCGAAACCGTGCATCTGCAGATGAGTGGTGGCCCAAAGCTGAAGACTACGATCCCGGCATAACGGTGCAGGAGTGGAAATGCTTGCTGGCTGACGAGGAAGTTTTTAACGAGAGCAGTCTTGAAATTATGAAGCGCATGCTGGATTATGGCGGCAAAGCTACTTGCACCCAGCTTTCCGTGAAATACGGAGAAAGCCCTAATTTTTATAATGCCGGGTCTTCTGCTCTTGCAAAGCGCATTACTGAGAAAACCGGATGTCCGGTCTGGCAGCAGGATGGCAGTACGAAATGGTGGCCCACTCTATATATAGGAAAAAAAGCAGGCACAGATGAAGAGGGCGTATATATCTGGAAGCTGCGGGAGGAACTGGAAGCAGCATTGAAAGAAACAGATTTGTCCCAGATTTCATTGTATGTTGTTTCCCAGGAAGAGGACGAGCCGCATTATTGGTGGCTGAATGCCAATCCAAACATCTGGAGTTTTTCGGATCTTGCTGTGGGAGAGGTGCAGTCCTACACCCTTTACAACGAGAACGGCAATAAGCGCCGCATTTTTCAGAATTTCCTGGACGCCAAAGCTGGGAATTTCATCATCGGTTACGAATCCTATCCAGTGAAACAGGTGGTGGCGATTTGCAAAGTAACCGCAGAGCAGGATGGAGAGCAGATCTATTTTGAAAAAGTTGAGGGACTTTCTGCGCCTATTGATTATTTGACTTTGAAGGCCTGCCCGGAGCTTGCGCGAATGGAGTACTTTGTCAATCAGCAGGGAAGCCTGTTTAAGCTTACCAAAGGAGAATTTGATTTTATTATGGATATGATTCGTGAGAACAATCCGTCTGCATTTTCCGGGCAAAGGACAGAGCCGTATACAAAAGAAAATTTCCTGGAAGAGGTATATATGACGGAGGCGAAATACAACCGTCTTGTGTCCGTGCTTTTGAGAAAAAAGAACATCATCCTTCAGGGAGCCCCTGGCGTGGGAAAAACCTTTGCCGCAAAAAGATTGGCCTATTCGATCATGGGAGAAAAGGACGAGAGCCGGGTGGAATTTGTACAGTTCCACCAGAATTATTCCTATGAAGATTTTATTATGGGATATAAGCCGGAAGGGGATTCTTTTGCGCTGAAATATGGGATTTTCTATCGGTTTTGCCAGAAGGCTGCAAACAACCCGGACAAGGATTATTTTTTCATTATTGACGAAATCAATCGTGGAAATATGAGCAAGATTTTTGGGGAACTTCTCATGCTGATTGAGAAGGATTACCGGGGAACCAAGACGGCTCTGGCGTACAATGGCTTGAGTTTTTCGGTTCCGGAGCGGGTACATATTATTGGAATGATGAATACGGCGGACCGGAGTCTTGCCATGATTGATTATGCTCTGCGGAGAAGATTCAGCTTTTTTGAGATGGAGCCGGGATTTGAGTCAGAAGGCTTCGTGAAATATCAGAACGCTCTGAACAGTGAATTGTTTGACTCCTTGATTGGCAAAATAACAGAACTGAACAAAGAAATCACAGCAGACAGATCTCTAGGAAAAGGCTTCTGCATCGGACACAGTTATTTTTGCGGCATGAAGGCGTGCACGGCAGAAAAACTGCTTGAAATCGTGGATTTTGATGTTCTTCCCATGCTGGAAGAGTACTGGTTTGACGACCTGGATAAAGTACAGCGCTGGGAAAATATTCTCCATGGGGTATTTCAATGACGAGAGATAAAAGTATTCTCATAAAAAATATTTATTATATGCTGTCCTACGCTTTTCAAACGCTGAACCAGTCTAATTATGAGGAGATTGCGGCAGAGAAGTTTGAGGATATGCAGAATCTTTTTGCCGCAATTCTGGCGAAGGGCATTGGTTTTCAGCTGAAGCAGGGCCTGTATCGGGAATACCGGAACTGTCAGGAGGATTTGTCTGTCATGCGGGGAAAAATCAATATGCAGGGAACCATCCGGAACAAAATGTCCAGAAGGCAGTTGCTGGCCTGCGAGTTTGACGAGCTTTCCGAAAACAATCTGCTGAACCAGATTTTGAAATCAACGGTTTTGCTTCTTTTGAAGCACGGGAATGTGAAAGCGAGATATAAGGATGATCTGAAAAAGAAAATGCTGTTTTTCTCTGCTGTGGATACGCTGGAATTAACATCTGTCCGCTGGTCTGCCATACGGTTTGGGCGGAACAATCAGAATTACCGGATGCTGATCAGTATCTGTCAGCTGCTTGCAGAGGGCTTGCTGCTTACCACCGAGCAGGGAGAATACAGGTTGGCTGCTTTTCTTGATGAGCAGAGAATGTGCCGCCTTTATGAGAAATTTATCCTGGAATATTACAGAAAACATTTTCCCCAGCTGTCCGTAACTGCGTCCCAGATTCCCTGGGCGCTGGACGATGGAAGCGGTACCATGCTTCCCGTCATGCAAAGCGACATCACTCTGCAGCTTGGCAGCAGCGTATTGATCATTGACGCAAAATATTATTCCCATACCACACAGGAGCATTACGGCAGACATACACTGCATTCTGGCAACCTTTATCAGATTTTTACTTATGTGAAAAACAAAGATTACGCTTTTGGCGAAACACCCCACAAGGTTTCCGGCCTTCTTCTCTACGCCAAAACAGAAGACCAAATCCATCCTGACCAAACTTACCAGATGCATGGAAATGAGATTGGGGTGAAAACATTGGATTTGAATTTGCCCTTTGAGGGGATTCGGAAGCAGTTGGATGGGATTGTAAGGGAGATGCTGTTATGAACCAAAATGAAAATCAGTGGGACAAGCTGTTAAAAATAAAAACCACCGGCCGGGATGATTCCCGCGCGGATCAATATCGCTATCCCTATGAGCCAACGCCGTATTGCGTCCTGGAACGGCTGGCGAACAGCGGCCTAATCAGAAAGAAAAATGTGGTATTAGACTACGGAACCGGAAAAGGCAGAGTGTGCTTCTACCTGTCCTACCAGACAAGATGCAGCTCAATCGGCGTAGAATACGACGACAGAATTTACGCCGGCGCCAGAGCCAATCAGGAACAGGCTGTATCCGGGAAAAGGACTTCCTTCGAACTGACAAGCGCCGAAGAATACCCAGTACCGACATCCGTAGACCGCTGCTATTTCTTCAATCCCTTTTCCATAGAAATCCTCCGAAAAGTCCTGTCCAGAATCTACGAATCCTACTACGAAAACCCAAGGGAAATCCTGCTGTTTTTTTATTATCCCTCAGAAGAATACATCAGCTGCCTGATGACAGAAGAGCTGTTGCTGTTTTTTGATGAGATCGATACGGAGGATTTGTTTGAGGGGAAGAATGAGAGGGAGAGGATTGTGGTGTTTTCGGTGGGGGGAATTTAAAATCATGAAATAAGAGAGAAAGGTGGGCTAAGAATGATTCCGTTAATTGACAAAAAGCAAACTGGAATTAATTTGCGCAGAATTATGGATGAATGCGGTTTTACAGTAAAAGATGTTCAGCAGTATTTGAGATTGGGTAGTATTCAAAGTGTGTATCACTGGTTAAATGGGATCAGTATGCCATCTGTAGATAATTTGTATGCGCTTAGTTATCTGTTTCAGGTTTCAGTGGATGACATGCTGTGCGGAAGCAGAAAGAGAATTCTTACAGCAGAAAATCAAGTACAGTTAAAGCGAATGCGTATTTATTATGGCAAAATAAAAGCAATTGAGGCAGCGTAGAATTATACTACAAGTACAATGACAAAAGAGAAATTCTCCTGTAAAATTATTTTCAGAAAGCGACTTGGAAATAAACTATGGGAGGATTTTTTATGGGAGAAACAATGCTGGTGACACAGGCTTTGGACGAGAGGGACCTGTTAGTAAAAAAGATAACAGATAAGATTGAAAAAGCAAGCTTCGTGGCATGGATTCCTATGATGGAGATGCTGATTTTGAAGGGAAGCTTCAGGAGAAGTTAAACAATGAATATAATGAGCGGGTACGTTTTTGTGATATGAAGAATAGTCAGCTTCAGTCCACTGCAGAGAATATGCGTTTAAGTATTCTGGGGCGTGATAGTAAGGGGAAAGATGAGAAGCCATTAGGCGTTGTAGATGCGTATGTAAGGGAGAATACCGCTGAACTTGTTGATCCGCTGGATGTAAAGAAGAAATTAGGAATGCTTGAAGAAAAGCGAAACATTCTGCTTACAGAATTGGATACGCAGATTAAAGTGTCGAATGCGACTACTTTTATTGAAATTGCATAACTGCATTGTCTGCATTACGAAAAATCCTGAACTCAGTTTCCCTGTAACAGGGTTATGTTACAAGAATATACCAATTCTGATGAAAATTTGGGTACTCAATTAGTAAGTGGCGCAGTTGGTAGCGCACATGGCTGCTAACCATGATGTCGCGGGTTCGAATCCTGCCTTCGAAAATTGGGGTTATTAATATGATGTTGCAGAACATCTCCAATTGTGAATCATTTTGGGTTATGTTTGAACGGTTAATTCTGAATGGTCAACGATTTTGTTCTTAAACCGTTTTTAATAAATTGACAACTTTACTTTAGGCATAGAAATGTGCCGAAATCCATGAACAAGGTTAAGGTGTTAAACTGATTGACCAGGGATAAGCCTCATGGCTGTAATGCAGGCAGAATAATATATGAAATTGTGGAACAATATGATAAGGTGCTTGCAGAGATGCAGGCGTTTTTTATATAAGTGGATAAGAATACATGCTTTGTATGGTATTAATGAGGAAAGTAACTGTGATAGTTGACAAAAACATAAATTGTGAACTTCCTAAAAATTTTCCCCTAAACACAACAGCTGCTTTTTTAAAAGAACAGGCAGCGGGCTGTTCCGCATTTGTAATTGGAGAAGCGGGTTTATTAAATGCCCTTTATGATGTTGGCATAACAATGAATGATGTAAACCCGGATTATGTTATTGTTGGAGAGGGCCGTTCCTATTCGCTGGATACCTTGACTCAGGCAACAAATCTGGTTTTAAAGGGAGCTAAGCTGATCGGGGCAAATTCAGATGTTTCAGGCCCAATTGAGAACGGTATTGCCCCTGCATGCCGGGCGTTGATCGCACCTATCGAAATGGCAACTGGTACAAAGGCATATTTTTGCGGAAAGCCTAATCCACTGATGATGCGAACAGGATTAAATATGCTTGGTTGTCACTCAGCAGAGGCTGTCATGGTTGGTGACAGAATGGATACAGATGTGATTTCAGGAATGGAAAGCGGTATGTCTACTGTGCTTGTTCTTTCCGGATGTTCGACAAAGGATACACTTAAAATGTATGCATATCGTCCAACTATGGTTTTAAATGGAGTGGGAGATATTCCTGCCAGGGCAAAGTCAAAAGCAGAGTAATATCAGATGGGGAAGCGTTCTTTTAATCTTTGACCACGAAACCCAATGACAACTGTAATGAACAATGCTATAGTATGTTTATAAGGAGTTTTTTGCATGGAAAATAAGATTACTATGGAGAATACAAATGAATTTACCAACTTTTTTAAGAAAATCAGATGAACTTACAAAACAGTTATCAAAGGACCAGTTGCTTGCTGTTATCCATGAAATTGCCAGAACATTACCAGAGCATAAAAGAGAAATCTTTTTGGATACTTTAACAGCAGCTTCCCAAACCACTGCCACGGACTCCCCCAAAACAACTTGTGACGATCATCAGCAGCTGCTTATAGAGCTGAAACATAATCAGGAAATATTAGCAGAAATCAATAACGGTATCCGATGCCTCGATAGCGAATATAACGAAGAATGGGATGACTGGTATAACAGTGATGCGGATGAAGTTCTTTTTTCAGATTCCATGGGTGTTTTATCTGAAATTGAAGACACGATCCGGCTGATTCATAAATGTATTGATCTGGCAGTATATAAAGAAGGCTGTGAACTAGCCGAAACACTGTCTGTACTGGAGATCACTGCAAAAGGAGATTATGAGGATTTTTGCGGTGAACCTCTTGGCATAAACGACCTTTATGAACACGAACTTTTGTCTGGCTCTATGGAAAAAACAGTTCGTGAATGCTTATATCTGGAATACCAGGGAAATAGATTGGAAGATCGTGCAGAAGAACTGCTTTGCATGATCCATAATTTTCAGTGTTACTCTGTGCGGCTGGAAGATGTTCTCCAGACAGGAAACTTTGAATTACCTGAGTTTGAGCAGTTCCTTCCGCTTTGGATTGAATACCTGGGAACCCACAGCGGAATGGGTGTAAAAATACTTTTGAAAGAAGCCCAGTCTATGCTTCAGGATGAACAGCAGATTCTCGATACAGCCAGAAAATATGCAAATACCTGTCCTGAGTTATATAAGCAGATCTTGGAGCAAAACTCTGATCCTGATAAAAATCAGCGTATGATGAGCATTGGTATAGAAGCATTGGAAAGGATTTCCGAAAACACAAAAGTCCGGAGCGAAATAGCTCTGCTTACAGCCAAATATGCATGTGAAAATAATCAGGAATCAGTATGCGAATATTGCTGGCTGGAAGCATTCCGCTCTAATCCGTCGCTTGTTCATTACCTTCGTCTGCGCTTCTGCGGAGACAACTGGGAAAATAACAAACGACAGGCAGCAAAAATCTGCCAGGGTCTATATAAAACGGATAATGAATTATATTTTATGCTTCTTTTCTGGAATAAAGAATTTGATACTGTAATGGCCCAGGGCATGAGTGTAAGAGAATCACTTGGCTGGTCATTTACCTTTATGAAGGAGGGCATCACCAGCTTTTTACTTCTGTTATATCAGGGAACAGATTTGCCTGCAGGATTATCCTGTTTATTAAACTATATACAGCAAAAATATGAATTTACGGCAGAAGAATTTTATAAAGGAACCGGACATACCTGCACAAAGAACAGTACTGAGTTATTGTGGGAAATCATCTGCAAATGGAAACAGGAGGTAAAGATTTCGAACGAAGACAGAATACGTTGGATGAATAAAATTAACCAGCTTATTTCCCTGCGGGTAGATGGAATCATGACTGCCAACAGAAGAAAATACTACCATGAATGTGCTGCGTTTATTTCTGCTTATGGTGAAGTAAAGGAGTCTCATGGAATTATCGGTGAAAAAAATACATTTATGGCAGAATATCGCAAACGATATCCAAGACGGAGTGCATTTATACAGGAATTGGTGAAATTTGGATATGTGAAATGATTGGGTTCCCCATTTCCCATAACACTTATGTAATGTGCCAATGGCATAATCAGCCAGCATCTTCTGATTCCAAAGGATAAAGCATTCGGTTCGTTTTTTATATACTCAGAAACTGAAGACAACAGTAAGGAACAATGCTATAATTCATTAGTAAAGTATTCTTTTCATCTGGTGAAATTGTTATAAATGGAAGTCATGATATATGTGCTTTTGACAATACTCATGACATTTCAGAAGCTATTTTTGAAAAAAAGCATTCTTTTAAAGCCTTCTTTCGGAGGCTTTTTAAAGAAATATCCAGTAAAAACAAATATCCGTTAGGAAAGCGTATATTTAGATTATTCAATGTAAGAAACACAATGAGATAAGATAGGAGCAAAAATATATGATACGAGTACTTTTCGTTTGTTTAGGCAACATTTGCCGCAGTCCTATGGCAGAATTTATTATGAAATCAATTGTTTCCGAACGCAGTTTGTCAGACAGATTTTATATTGCATCCGCAGCCACCAGCACGGAAGAAATCTGGAACGGAGTGGGGAATCCGGTTTATCCTCCGGCGAAACGGGAGCTGGCGAAGCATGGGATTTCCTGCGAGGGAAAAAGAGCAGTGCAGATCACCAAGGCGGACTATGGGAAATATGATTACATTCTGGGGATGGAAGAGCGCAATATCCGAAATATCCTGCGGATTGTAGGAAAGGACCCGGAGCACAAAGTAAAGCTTTTGCTGGATTATTCCGATCATCCCAGAGACATTGCAGATCCCTGGTATACCGGGAACTTTGAGTCTACTTATCGGGATGTGGTGGAAGGATGCGAGGGATTTCTCTTATATTTGGAACGAGAGGGAAGAATATAATAAGATAATGTAACAGAACTGTGGCAGGTGAGGAAAAAGATGCAATGTATTATAAATAATGGGAAAAGCAACAAAGTGAAAAACAGAAGTGCAATAATTATGAAGGCAATACCGAACTTCAGAAATACTGCACAAAATAAAAACGCCAACTTGTATAATTTGTCCAACTTTTTTCGCTGCCTCCCTTGACATTTCCACTTCACCGTACTACAATAACCTCAATCTAAGAATTTCGCAATGACGAGGAAGAGTAGCAAGAAGGGGAATCCACAGAGAGCCATCGGTGGTGAGAGATGGCGAGGAAGCTTTTGTGAAAATCACCTCTGAGCTTTCGGACTGAAAAATAGTACCTATCTGCTGATGAGCATAGAAGCGCAGTATCTATTCGAGTAAGTTCGGACGGTTAACAGTCGTTATCCTGTTTCTCATTTTATAGGATGAGTAGTGAGTGGCTGCATGGCAGCAATAAGAGTGGTACCGCAGAGGATTTTGCCTTTGTCTCTTAACTGGAGACAGAGGCTTTTTTATTATCCGCTTGTGCCAGAAACGCGGAGCTGTTGACACTGCCTCTCACACAGAGGAAATACCATCATGTGAAATCCCTTGGAAAATCAAGGAAGACAGCAACACTGCCTTCAAAATCACGAAGGAGAAACCAAAATGGAAACACTGAAAAAAATCACAAACTTTGTCAGCAAGTACATGGCAGTGATCGTAATCGCAGTTGCCGCACTTGCGCTCTTTGCACCGAACACAGTCAGCTTCATCAAGACCAGCTACGTCAACACCCTGCTTGGAATCGTAATGTTCGGTATGGGACTTACCCTGAAGCCAAACGACTTCAAGGTTGTATTCAGCCGTCCAAAAGATGTGATCATCGGCTGTATCGCACAGTTTACCGTAATGCCGCTGTTAGCTTTTGCTCTTACAAAAGTATTTCAGCTTCCGGCAGAGCTTGCCATCGGCGTAATCCTGGTAGGAACCTGCCCTGGCGGAACATCCTCCAACGTTATGACCTATCTGTCCAAAGGAGATGTGGCATTGTCCGTTGGTATGACTGCAGTATCCACAGTGCTTGCTCCGTTTTTAACACCTCTTCTTACCTATTTATATGCAGGCCAGAAGGTAAACGTAGACATGTTCAGCATGTTCCTTTCCATTGTAAAGGTAGTAATCGTTCCAATCGTACTTGGATTTGTGATCAACCATTTCTTCAAGAAATTTACAGAAAAAGTAGTAGAGATCCTTCCGCTGATCTCCACCACAGCCATCGTGGCCATCGTAGCAGCTGTTGTATCCGCAAACTCTGCTAAGCTGATGACATCCGGACTTCTCATCGTAGCAGTTGTTATCCTGCATAACCTGCTTGGATATGGTGTTGGCTACGGAATCGGCCGTGCATTAAAGCTGGATACTACAAAATGCCGTGCAATCTCTATCGAGGTCGGCATGCAGAACTCCGGACTTGCAACCTCCCTTGCGACCACACATTTTGCACAGTATCCGCTGGCAACCATCCCAGGAGCTGTATTCAGTGTATGGCATAATATTTCCGGTGCAGTTCTTGCAAATATTTATGCACGCAGCGCAAATAATAAAGAGGCAGAATAAAACATTATATAGGGTTCTGAGGGATTTTCCTCCGGGCCCCTTTTATGTTGATAAAACTTTAACAAAATTTCAAAAAACGCAAAAATTGTGTTGATTTTATCCACCAGATATGTATAATATATGATAAGGAAAAAAGGAATCCACCCGGTTCCATTCCTTAGGTTTTGTACCATAGAAGCTGGTGGCGCAAGTAATATTTTCGATAAGGTATTACGGTGAAACAGCGTGTATCAGCCATAGAATCTGCATTCGCAGATGAATTCCATTTTAGAGAAAAGAGGTTAAGTGTAAGATGGCAAAAATCGATTTAACAAAGTATGGTATTACCGGAACTACAGAAATTGTTTACAACCCCTCTTATGAAATGTTATTTGAAGAGGAGACCAAACCAGGTCTTGAGGGCTTTGAAAAAGGACAGGTCAGCGAGCTTGGCGCTGTTAACGTTATGACAGGTATTTATACCGGACGTTCTCCTAAAGACAAATATATCGTAATGGATGAGAATTCCAAAGACACCGTATGGTGGACATCTGACGAATATAAGAACGACAACCATCCTGCAACACAGGAAGCTTGGGCAGCAGTGAAAGAGATCGCTAAGAAAGAACTCTCCAACAAGAGACTTTTCGTAGTAGATGCATTCTGCGGCGCTAACAAAGATACCCGTATGGCAATCCGTTTCATCGTTGAGGTTGCTTGGCAGGCACACTTTGTAACAAACATGTTCATCCAGCCTACAGAGGAAGAACTCAAAGACTTCGAGCCAGATTTCGTTGTTTACAACGCTTCCAAGGCTAAAGTTGAGAACTACAAGGAATTAGGCCTTAACTCTGAGACAGCTGTAATGTTCAACATCACAAGCCGTGAGCAGGTTATCGTAAATACATGGTACGGCGGAGAGATGAAGAAAGGTATGTTCTCCATGATGAACTACTATCTGCCGCTTAAGGGCATCGCTTCCATGCACTGCTCTGCAAACACAGATATGAACGGTGAGAACACCGCTATCTTCTTCGGCCTTTCCGGAACAGGTAAGACTACACTTTCCACAGATCCTAAGAGACTTCTCATCGGTGATGACGAGCACGGCTGGGACGACAACGGAGTATTCAACTTCGAGGGCGGCTGCTATGCTAAGGTTATCAACCTTGACAAGGATTCTGAGCCGGATATCTACAATGCAATCAAGAGAAACGCTCTTCTTGAGAACGTTACACTTGACGGTGAAGGCAAGATTGATTTCGCTGATAAGAGCGTTACAGAGAACACTCGTGTATCTTATCCGATCAACCACATTGAGAAGATCGTTCGCCCGATCTCTTCCGCACCGGCTGCTAAGAACGTTATCTTCCTTTCCGCAGATGCATTCGGAGTACTTCCTCCAGTATCTATCCTGACACCAGAGCAGACTCAGTACTACTTCCTGTCTGGATTCACAGCTAAACTTGCTGGTACAGAGCGTGGAATCACAGAGCCTACACCTACATTCTCAGCTTGCTTCGGACAGGCATTCCTTGAGCTGCATCCGACCAAATATGCTGAAGAACTCGTTAAGAAAATGGAGAAGAGCGGAGCAAAAGCATACCTGGTTAACACAGGATGGAACGGAACCGGAAAACGTATCTCCATCAAAGATACCCGTGGTATCATCGATGGAATCCTCAGCGGCGCTATCTTAACAGCTCCGACTAAGAAGATCCCATTCTTCAACTTTGAGGTTCCTACAGAGCTTACAGGCGTTGACACAGGCATCCTTGATCCTCGTGACACATACGCTGACGCTTCTGAGTGGGAAGTAAAAGCAAAAGACCTTGCAGACCGTTTCGTTAAGAACTTCAAGAAATACGAAGGAAATGAAGCTGGTAAAGCGCTTGTTGCTGCTGGTCCTCAGGCTTAATCTAACTTTATAAGATTGAATGATTTCGGGTCTGCCGTGTATGCGGCAGGCCCGTTTTTGTGGAAAATTTCGCTGCATTCTGTCGATGAAAACTACTTTACAAATCTGCTCATTTCTTATATACTATCCATACAGCAACTCAAAGGGAAGCAATTCACAGCTTCCATCTTTTTTTCATAAGCAGGCCGTCTGCAATGCACAGCAGGGCCAGCAATCATCAGGGCGTTTCGCCCCTTTTATTTCAAAGCGATATTTTCAAGCAGAAAGGAACTGAATATGAGCAAAGAGTATGATGCATTTGTGGAGAATCTGCGCCAGCTGTTACTAGAACGTTTGGGGCTGAAAGAAGAACAGATTTTTTTCAAGGAGCAGGATGAACAGGGGATGACGCCTAGCGGTGATCGGCTGTTTGTGGAATGCCATGCTTACCCGGCAGGAAAAGAAGTGTGCGGAATCCATACGGAAGAGCTTTTTGATGACTATGAGGACGGTGTGTCTCTGGAAAAAATTGCAGACACAGTGGAAAAAGAAATCCGCAAACTGAGAAATGCCGGATTTTTTGAGAAAACCCAAAATCTGAACAATTACGAGAAGGTGAAAAATGACCTTTTCATCCGGCTTTTGAACCGGAAGAAGCACAAGAAAGAGCTTTCAAAAGCGGTATACCGGGTAATCGGGGACATTGCCCTGGTATTGTACATGCAGGTAGGAGAGGTGAAAGGATGCACCACCAGCATGAAAATACGCCGTGATTGTCTGGATAACTGGGGGCTTGACGAGAAAACGGTTTTTGAGGCGGCTCTTTTGAATACATATTTTATTTCCCCGCCCAGAATTTTCCTGTGGGAAAAACTGATCGGAAACCCGGAGTACAACGGAGAATGCTTTATGGATCTGAACCAGGAATTTGAATTGCGAAGAGAGAATGTGGGAAACTGTCTCAGCACAGTAAGAAGGACAAACGGAGCGGTAGCGGTGTTTTTACCAGGCGTGGCAAAAAGACTGGCGGAATTGATGAAAGGAGACTTTTATCTGGTGTTTACCAGTATTCATGAGGTGATGGTCCACAGCGTGCGTATGGCCTATCCAGAGGATCTGCAGGAGGTTCTTAGGGACACATTACGGGAGGCTACGCCGGAGGAGGATTTTCTCACAGATAAGGTATATCGGTACTGCCAGGAAACCGGGGATTTTATGGTGTATAAGGGAACTGTGTTTCTGCAGGTGGGAGGCCCCCACGAAGAGGACGAGAAGGAGACAAAGTAAAGCGTCTATCACCTGGGAAAGCTTTTAAGGGCAAAAAACTGCCGCCAGAACCAGAAGTCTGACGGCAGTTTCCAGAAATTTTAGGAAATACAGGTTTTTTTTCGGAAAGTATTTTGCTTATCCAAGAATTGCGGAGTCATTGGAGAATTCTTCTCCGCTGGCTTCCTCGAATTTATCCAGAAGCTGTTTCACGGTAAGCTTTTTCTTTTCTTCACCCTGGATGTCGAGAACGATTTTTCCGTTCATCATCATGATCAGACGGTTGCCGTGGGCGATGGCGTCCTTCATATTGTGGGTGATCATCAGTGTGGTAAGGTGATCGCGGTTGACAATTTTGTCTGTAATGTCCAGAACCTTTGCTGCTGTTTTCGGGTCAAGGGCTGCAGTGTGCTCATCCAGAAGGAGAAGCTTCGGTTTCTGAAGGGTAGCCATCAGAAGGGTAAGCGCCTGTCTCTGGCCTCCGGAGAGAAGACCTACCTTGGAAGTCAGACGATCCTCAAGACCAAGGTTCAGGATTTTCAGAAGCTCTTTGTACTCAGCACGCTCTGCCTTTGTGATTCCGGGGCGGAGAAGCCTTGTTTTGCCGCGGCGCTTGGCAAGAGCTAAGTTCTCTTCAATTCCCATGGTAGCAGCAGTTCCGGTCATAGGATCCTGGAATACACGTCCAAGATATGCGGCTCTTTTGTACTCGGAAAGCTTGGTAACATCTGTTCCGTCAATGATGATCTGGCCCTCGTCTACCGGCCATACACCTGCAACTGCGTTCAGCATTGTGGATTTTCCGGCTCCGTTGCCGCCGATTACGGTAACGAAATCACCTTCATTGAGCTTCAGGGAAAGACCGTTTAAGGCTACCTTCTCGTTGATGGTTCCCGGATTAAAGGTTTTGTATATGTTTTTGATCTCAAGCATTGTTCTTACCTCCACGTTTTGCTGGTTTTGCGAAATATTTTCCCTTCCAGTAAGGTACTGCCAGGAATACAGCAACTACAAGTGCGGACAGCATTTTCAGAAGGTCTGTGTCGATACCCATCCAGATTACAGTCTGAAGTACCAGATAGTAGAGAATGGAACCGAATGCTACGGACAGAAGGCGGAGTGCGAAGTTGCGGAAAATGCGGCTGAAAATCGCCTCGCCGATAATAACGGCAGCAAGTCCGATTACGATCGCACCACGTCCCATGTTTACGTCTGCGAAGCCCTGGTACTGAGCCAGAAGAGCACTGGATAAAGCAACAAGTCCGTTGGAAACCATAAGGCCAAGAACCTTGCAGAAATCTGTGTTGATACCCTGTGCACGGGACATGTTAGGGTTGCATCCTGTTGCACGAAGGGAGCAGCCAAGCTCGGTTCCGAAGAACCAGTACAAAATAGCGATGATCACTACAATAAACAGTGCAACGATCAGAATGGTGTTCTGGGTGATCGGCACGTTTTTGATTCGTCTTAGGGAGATCAGGATCGGATACTTGTCAACGTTGATGGCCTGGTTTGCTTTTCCCATGATCTTCAGGTTAATGGAGTAAAGGGAAAGCTGGGTCAGGATTCCGGCAAGGATGGCTGGGATTCCCATAAAGGTGTGGAAAATACCAGTGACAAGTCCGGCCAGCATACCGGCTAAGGTTGCTGCCAGAAGAGATACCCATACGTTATGTCCGCTGATCATCATCATGACACAGACAGCACCTCCGGTACACATGGTACCGTCTACGGTCAGATCGGCGATGTCCAGAACACGGAAAGTAAGGTATACACCGATTGCCATAATACCCCAGATCAGTCCCTGGGCAGCGGCACCTGGAAGTGCCATTATTAAGTTTGCGATTTGCATGTTTTTTTCCTCCTGCATGCCAAGCTGCGGCAGCGCTGCGGCGCAATACAGCTGATTTTTATTTAAGGACAAGTCTGTTTAGAAACGACACAAACAGCGAGAGAGGATTCCCTTCCCGCTGTCTGTGTTTATGCTGTCTGAAACAGCTAAATGTCCAAATAATCTGTCAAATCAATATTAATATGTATTATTCAGCGTCTGCACCGATTGCAACGTAATCATCCGGAACTTCGATTCCAAGCTCTGCGCAGATGTCTGCGTTGTACTCTTTTGTGAAGTTAGGTGCGTACTCGATTGGCATTGTAGAAATGTCTTCGCCGTCTTTTAAGATCTTAACTGCCATTTCTCCAGTTGCTTTTCCAAGGTCATAGTAGCTGATGGAAAGAGTAGCAACACCGCATCCGGAGCAGATTCCCTCTTCACCTGCGATTACCGGAACCTTTGCCGGAAGGCAGATGTTGTTGATCAGCTCGGTGTTGGAAGCTGCTGTGTTGTCTGTTGGAACATAGATGACATCGCTGTCTGCAACTGCGTTTGTTACAACAGAGGAGATATCGTTGGAATCAGAGAATGCGTAGTATTCGCAGGTGTATCCAAGATCCTCAAGTGCAGCCTTAACAGTGTCTACCTGGTACTGGGAGTTCGGCTCAGCGGAGCAGTAGAGAAGTCCTACGTTCTTTGCATCTGGGAAGAGCTCGTTAAGCATTGCTGCCTGATCCTCAAGTGGAGCAAGGTCTGATGTACCGGAAATATTTCCGCCTACAGTGCCGTCGAAATCAGTAAGATCAAGAGCTACGCCATATTCTGTTACTGCGGTGCCAAGGATCGGGATATCGCTTGTTCCTGCTGCTGCAGCCTGAAGAGAAGCAGTAGCGTTTGCAAGGATCAGGTCTACATTGCTGGATACGAAGTTGTTGATGATGGTGCTGCAGGTAGCGGAATCGCCCTGTGCATTCTGCTCATCAAATGTAACGTTCTCCTCGCCGAGACCTTCTTTGACTGCATCCTTGAAGCCTTCAGTTGCGGCGTCAAGTGCTTCATGCTGAACCAGCTGGCAGATACCGATATTGTATGTCTGCTGTTCTTCAGCGTGTACGGTTACTGTACCTGCAAGACCTGCTACCATAGCTCCGGTCATAATTACGGATAAAACCTTTCTTTTCATAATTTGTTTCCTCCTTAAAAACATTTTCGTAGTTTAAAGTACTGTCTGCACAAAATAATACCGCTTTAAAGCGTAAAAGTCAAGTAGCTTTTGGCAGTTTTTTACATATTCTAATAGAGAAAGAGTGTAAGGAAGGTCATTTTGACATGCCATATTCCATTATGATAGATGCCGGGCACGGCGGATCGGATCCGGGAGCTGTATATAAAGGCCGCAGGGAAAAGGATGACAATCTCACCCTTGCCATGGCTGTTGGGAAAATTCTTTCCGAAAATGGGATAAAGGTGCTGTATACCAGAACTACGGATGATTACATTTCCCCCTTTGAGAGGGCAAGACTTGCCAATGAGGCGAAGGTGGATTATTTCATTTCCTTTCATCGGAACAGCAGCCCGGAGGTGAATCAGTACAATGGAGTGGAGGTGCTGGTTTACGACAAATCCGGTGTGAAATATGAGATGGCACAGAATATTGTAGGTGCCCTTGGAGAACTGGGCTTTCGGGAAATCGGGGTTCAGGCAAGACCGGGGCTTGTAGTGCTGCGAAAAACCAAGATGCCGGCTCTTCTGATTGAAACCGGGTTTATCAATTCTGATGAGGACAATCAGCTTTATGATGAGAAGCAGGAGGAGATTGCCCAGGCGATTGCCGGCGCCATTCTTGGAACTTTGGATCAGCAGCAGGGAGAGGAGCCTTTGTATTACCGGGTGCAGACCGGTATTTTTCGCAAACGGGAAAACGCGGACCGCATGCTGTATATGCTGCAGGAAAAAGGATATCCAGCGTATATTCTGCAGGATGGGGAATTCTATAAAGTGCAGGTCGGGGCTTTCGTGCAGTTGGACAATGCGATCCGCATGGAACAGCAGCTGCGGGATGATGGCTACAGCACCCTGATCGTGACAAAATAAGACGGGAGAGATTTCCTGGGTGGAAAAATAGCTGGAAAAACATTATAATGCAGATAACAACATGCACAGGCTTTTAAATTAGGAATGGATGCATGATCAGATATGTCTGTTTCGTTGGTAAAAGCTGGCAGGAGCTATGAAAGGAACAAAAGAATGGATTACAGTGAATTTCTAAGAACAGCAGAGGATTTTGTATTTGCAGAGGATCAGCCTGAGAAGGCGGATATTATTTTTGTGCCGGGAAACGGGTTTCCCCAGATGGCTGAGCGTGCGGCGCAGTTATATAAAGAAGGCTATGCTCCTTATATTCTGCCCAGCGGAAGATACAGCATTACCCTGGGGAAATTTGTGGGAGTGCAGTCTCACCAGGAAATTTATGACGGAGAATATGAGACGGAATGGGAATTCTTAAAGAGCGTTCTTATGAAGAACGGTGTTCCGGAAGAGGCAATCCTGCGGGAAGACCAGGCAACCTTTACCTATGAAAATGCCATTTATTCCAGACAGGTGACAGACAGGGCGGGAATTCAGGTGAATAAGGCAATTTTGTGCTGCAAGACCTATCATGCCAGACGCTCTCTGATGTATTATCAGATCCTGTACCCGGAGGCGAAGATTCTGGTCTGCCCGGCCTGCCCGGATGGAATCACCAGGGAAAACTGGCGGGAAACGGAAGTCGGGTTGGAAGCCGTCACTGGAGAAATTGACCGGATCGTGAAACAGTTCTGCCTGATGCTGGGAGATAAGGGGCGTTAAAATGTGATTTCGAAAACAAAAATCCGAATCCCCATTTTAATCGAAAGGGGTTCGGATTTTTTGCATTTTAAATATATAATTGTGGATCGTGTATCGGGATATGATCAGTCTTCTTGGTTCTCATCGGTCTTTTTGCGTTCCGGCAGCCAGATATGAACCAGCTCAATGCGGTTCTTGTCGAGGGCTTCTACAACCAGCCGCATACCGTCTTCCAGAGTGACGGATTCGCCTTCACGGGGCAGGCAGTCCAGCTGCTCGATAATGTAGCCGCCGACGGAATCATAGTCTTCCGATTCCAGTTTGGTTCCAAGGGCTTCGTTCAGGTCGCTTAACTTGGCAGAACCAAGCACCTGATATTCTCTTCCAGGCTGGATTTCACAGATCGGCTCTTCTTCATCCTCGTCATACTCATCCCGGATCTCCCCAACAATTTCTTCCAGCAGGTCCTCCAATGTGACCAGTCCGGCTGTGGAACCATATTCATCCAGTACAATGGCAAGGTTCACGGAAGCCTTGCGCATCTCCATCATCAGATCTGTGGTACGCTTATATTCATAGGTAAAATAAGGCTCACGGAGAATTTTCCGGATGGAAAACTGCTCATTCTCCGGGTAGAGAAGCAGATCCTTGATGTTGATAATCCCGATTACATTGTCTGTATTGTCCTCATAAACTGGGAAACGGGTGTGCATGTCTTCCTTGAAAATATCCATCAGCTCCTGGTAAGTGGAGTTTACCTCAATAAAGGTCATGTCAATTCTGGGAATCATCACATCCTTGGCGGCAGAGTCACCGAAATCAAACACATTGTAGATCATCTGCTTTTCTTCCCGCTCGATCACGCCGTTTTCCTGGCCTACATTTACCATGGAACGAAGCTCGTGCTCGGTGATGGTGTCCCTCTTGGCATTGGGATCAACACGGAGAACAAAAAGAATGCCGTTGGCTAATTTCCCTACAATGTAGATGACAGGGGTGAGCACCACCATCAGTGCATAAATCGGTCTTGCATAGGTAAGTGCCAGGTCATCGGCCTTAAGGGTGGCAATGGTCTTGGGGGTGATCTCGCCGAAAAGCAGCACTAGCAGAGTCATAACACCTGTGGCGACACCGATGTACATGCTTCCGAACACCTTCATAGTAAAGGTAGTGGCAAGGGAAGATGCCGCAATGTTTACAATATTGTTACCAATTAATATGGTGCTGAGCATCTTGTTGGAGTTGGAAATAACCTTCTCTAACGTAATGGCCCGCTTGTTCCCCTGCTCTGCAAGGGAATGGATCCGAATGCGGTTGGCAGCTGTCATAGACGTCTCCGCAGAGGAAAAGAAGGCGGACAGCAACACCAGAATCAGTATGGTGACCGCCTGTATAGGGACACTTGAATCCAAACTATATTCACTCCTTTTTGATAATTATAATAAGAAAAATATACATGATTCAGTGGGAAAAAGCAAGGAAAAAATGTTGGCAATAAATGACTTTAGGAAAACATCCGGACTGGAAGACAAACGAAAAAGCCAGCTTTAACAAAATGTAAAAGTATATGTAAAAAAGTAGAATTTAGGGGTGTCGAAAAAACGGGAACTGTGTTATAATTCGATTTGGTAGAAAATAAAATAAAATGTTACAAAACATTTACAAAAGAGTAAAGATTTGATATAGTATAAATATGGGCGCAAAAAAACATAAATGTTCTGCCGGATCAGGCAGAAACACACCGTTCCATTGATGATAAATATAATTTTATATATACATACAACAGAGGTGCCAGGATGAAGAAGAAAAAAAACGTTATGTACAGAAAAAGTGTATCACTACTTGCAGCAGCTGCCATGACAGCAGTGCTGATGACAGGACAGGTTTATCCGGTCCTTGCAGAAATTGGAAATATTGAAGCGAATCTTGAGACATCCAGTCTTATTCCAGATAATGTAACCATTGACCAGCCGGCAGCCCTTTCTCAGGTGGCACTGCCAAAGAGCGACTACGGAACTCTTTCCTGGGCGGATGGAACCTTCGTACCGGATAAGAGAGTGCAGGCCTGCGAAGTAATCTTTAAGCCGGCTGAGAATGTAGATCTTTCTTATCTTCCGGGATGGGATGCCCAGAAGAAGGTTGTCAAAGGCACCGTCAATGTTGTGGTAAGCAGTCTGGAGGATACCGCTGATGATACTCAGGATTCATCAGACACGGCAGAGACTCCGTCTGCCGGGGAATCCCAGGAGAATGGTTCTTCTGATACCCAGGCTCCGGCAGAAAATGCAGGAGAAACCCAGAACCCGGAGGAAGCAGCCCCTGCGGAAACACCGACAGAGACTCCAGCAGAGACTCCGTCCCAGGAGCCAGCGGCAGAGAACCCGGATGTTCCGGCAGCTTCCGACAGTACAGAGGATACCGGGAACTCCGACAAAGCTGACCAGCCGGAGAACGCTGATACCGCAGAGAAGGCAGGAAATACCGCAGACGATCTTTTAAAGGATGCGCCTGTTACAGAAGCTCCGTCCGCTGCAGATGCAATCCTGCCAGATGAGACAGAAGCTGACAATGCACTGACAGCTGCTTCCGGTGAAGAGACCAAAGAGGACACCTCCGCTAAGATTACAGAAGCAGCTGAAGAAGACAGCACACCGGATCAGGCCGAAGAACCTGCAGCTTCCGAGGTGCCGGCAGAGGATACCGCCCAGAATGAAAGCGCAGGCGGAATGCTGAACGATAAATTCGGAGACCTTATGCCAGGAGCAACTGTGCTGGATGAAGTGGAGCCATCTGAGAATACGGACGAAGCTACAGAGGAAGATACTTCTTCCGATGAGAAAAATATTTTTGACAATCCGGCAGATTTCACTGTTTCTGACACGAGACCGAATACCGCAGAGGACGATCTGACAGAGGAAGAGCAGGCTGCAAGAGCCGCAGAGAACCATACCTGCGAGGGCATTACCGTATCTGGCATTGACCTTCCGTGGTATGTACAGTTCCAGGTGGAAAGCGGCGAGAGCTACGAATTCAAGAACGAAGAGAAAGCCAATATTTTCCAGTCCTATGAGTTTAAATTATGGGATCTGAAGAACAATACCGAGTACGAGATTCCGGATGGCCAGTATGTAAGTGTTACCATTCCGGTAAAAGAGGGCTATGAGTATTCCATCGAGCATCTGCTTGCCAACGGTGCAACAGAGACAATCGTTCCAAGCGTGAATGGAAGCACAATGGTATTCAGTACCCATTCCTTCAGCCCATTTGGAATTGCAGGCTTCCGCCCGATCATCGGAGATGAGATCGCCAACGGCGCTTATGGAGATAACGGAACTCCGACTCCCACACCTACCGTGACTATCAGCGGAACACCGACACCATCCCCATCCGTTACCGGAACCGCAGGTGCAGGAATTGGTGGAACAAGCGGAACGACTGGTACAAACGGAACCACAGGAACCGGCACTGATGGAACAGCCGGAACCGGAACAGACAGCAGCAATGGCGGTTCAGCATCCAGTACAATTGGCACAGCTGATAATTCCGGAAATACCAGCACATCTGGAAACACAGGAAATACTTCCGATGCAAACAGCACTTCCGGAAATAGTGGAAACAGCAGCACAGGAACTGGCGGAACCTCTTCTGCAAACGGAAGCAGTTCCAGCAATGGAAACAGCCAGTCCTCCGACAGCACTGCAAACAATAACGGACAGATCCAGACATCCAACGCAGTTAAAACCGGTGATGAGACTACAGTCCTTCCATTTGTCCTTCTGCTGATGACAGCAGCTGGAATGGTGGCAGCCGTATTTGGCATCCGCAGAAAAGAAAATGAATAAAAAGAAAATGAATAAGCTTACAGGCGAATAACCACAGCAGCCCTCCCATATATTCCATATAGGAGGGCTGTTTTTATGAAAGTAAGAGCGATTTTGAGATCACTGCTTTTTTCTTATGCAGTAACAGGAATTTTCCTGCTGCTTCTGGCGTTTCTTCTGTTTCAGTTTGACTTGGGGGAAAAGCCGGTATCCGCCGGGATTGTGGCGGTGTATATCCTGTCCTGTCTGCTTGGAGGCTTTATGGCAGGCAAAATCATAAGAAAGGACAAATATCTCTGGGGAATCCTTGTAGGAGTCTTTTATTACCTTCTTCTGATTACGGTCTCCTTTGCGGTAAAAGGCAAATGGGATATGAGCCTGATGCACGCTGTGACCACATTTTTCATGTGTCTTGGGGGCGGCGCACTGGGAGGAATGCTTTCGTGAAAAAAATACTTTAAAAATAAAAAAAGATATGATATACTAGGCGAAGATAATATACATAAGGAGGCTATATCATGCAGCATATCAAAACATTAAATACAAAGAATCTGCAGAACACTGTAAAGAAGGGCGGATGCGGCGAGTGCCAGACATCATGTCAGTCCGCATGCAAGACATCCTGTACAGTAGGAAACCAGAGCTGCGAGAACAAATAAGTAGGAGACATTTCTATTTAAAGCAGCTGGAAACGTATGTAAGCAGCGGTGTAACAGCCGCTGCTTATTCATGCAATAGGAAGAAAGGATATAATAACATGAGTCTGATTCACCGTTATCAGAACAATGGCTATAACATTGTGCTGGACATTAACAGCGGATGTATCCATGTTGTGGACGAGGTCACCTATGAAGTGCTTCCTTATATGGAAGAAGGCCTTGACGCAGCAGCCATTGTAGGAAAACTGGGAAATCAGTTTTCAGAGGAAGATATTAGGACATCAGTGGCAGAATGTGAGAAGCTGAGGGAAGAAGGCATGCTTTTCACAAAGGATGTATACGAGAATGCCATTGATGCATTTACAAAGAACCGTCAGACAGTGGTGAAAGCCCTCTGCCTGCACATTGCACATGACTGTAATCTTGCCTGCCGCTACTGCTTTGCAGAAGAAGGGGAATATCACGGAAGACGTGCCCTTATGTCTTTTGAGGTGGGCAAGAAGGCATTGGATTTCCTTATCGCCAATTCGGGCTCCAGACACAATCTGGAGGTTGACTTTTTCGGCGGCGAGCCGCTTATGAACTGGCAGGTTGTAAAAGACCTGGTAGCATATGGCCGCGAGCAGGAGAAAATCCATAATAAAAAATTCCGTTTTACCCTTACCACCAACGGCGTCTTGCTCAATGATGAGGTAATGGAATTCTGCAACAAAGAGATGGAAAATGTGGTCCTCAGTGTTGACGGCCGCAAGGAGGTTCATGATTTCATGCGCCCGTTCCGCAAAGGTGCCGGCAGCTATGATCTTATTATGCCTAAGTTCCAGAAGTTTGCAGAATCCAGAAATCAGGACAAGTATTATGTAAGAGGAACCTTTACTCATCATAACCTTGATTTCTCCAAGGATGTGCTTCATCTTGCAGATCTTGGCTTCAAGCAGATTTCTGTGGAACCGGTGGTAGCTGATCCGGCAGAGGAATACGCACTTCGTGAGGAGGACCTGCCGAAGATTATGGAAGAATACGATCTCCTTGCCAAAGAGATGATCAAGCGCGAGAAAGAAGGCAAAGGCTTTAACTTCTTCCACTTTATGATTGATCTTACCGGTGGTCCATGTGTATATAAGAGACTTTCCGGATGCGGAAGCGGTACAGAGTATCTTGCCGTAACTCCGTGGGGAGATTTTTATCCTTGCCACCAGTTTGTTGGTGAAGAAGAATATCTGATGGGAAATGTAGACGATGGACTTGTAAGGACAGACATCCAGAAGGAATTTAGCGGATGCAATGTTTATACCAAGCCAGCCTGCAAGGAATGCTTTGCAAGATTCTACTGCAGCGGCGGGTGTGCAGCCAACGGATATCATGCTCATCAGGATATCAGAAGTAATTATGAAATCGGATGTGAACTCCAGAGGAAGCGTGTGGAGTGCGCCATCATGATAAAAGCCGCACTGGCAGAAGACTGATAGCTCTTCGCCAGCTGCGAAGATTTCTGTCAGCCCTGCTTTTGCGAAAAACCAAAAAGAAGGGACAGAACAATGAAAAAATCAAGAGGAATCTTAGTCCTGATTCTGACTGCCATCATCACAGTGTTCTTCTGCTTTACGGCTGCAGTAGGTATTGGTCCTACAGGAACCGGAGCTGCAAAGAACATTAAGACCGGACTTGATCTGGCCGGTGGTGTGAGCATTACCTATCAGGCAAAAGACAGCGACCCAAGCAGTGAGGACATGAAGGATACTGTCTACAAGCTGCAGAAACGTGTTGAACAGTACAGCACAGAAGCACAGGTATACCAGGAAGGCTCCGACCGTATCAATGTTGAGATTCCAGGTGTAACAGATGCAAATGCCATTCTGGAAGAACTTGGCCAGCCAGGTTCCCTTTGCTTTATCACACAGCAGGATGAGGACGGAAACGCAAACTTCCAGACTGATGCTAACAGCGAGACCGGATACTCCCTGGCAAGAAGCCTGGATGAAATCCGTGAGGCAGGCTGTGTGGTACTGGAAGGTACTGACGTGGCAGATGCTACAGGCGGTGCGATCCAGCAGCAGAATTCCAGCAGCAGGGAATATGTAGTTGACCTGACTCTTACAGATGAAGGAAAGACCAAATTTGCAGAAGCTACCCAGAACAATGTAGGCAAACAGATCGCCATCATTTATGATAACGGCGTATTAAGTGCTCCAAGAGTAAATGAAGCCATCACAGGCGGTAAGGCACAGATCAGCGGTATGGAGAGTGTTGAGAGAGCGCAGGAGCTTGCTTCCTATATTCGTATCGGTTCTCTTAGCCTTGAGCTTACAGAGCTTCGTTCCAGTGTTGTAGCAGCACAGCTTGGTGAGGAAGCAATTTCCACCAGCCTTATCGCAGGTATGATCGGTCTGATCATCGTCATTTTGTTCATGATCATTGCTTACCGTGTACCTGGTGCGGTTGCAGGCTTATCCCTGATTTTCTATACAGCAACTATTCTGCTTACCTTAAATGCATTTGACATTACCCTTACGCTTCCGGGTATTGCAGGTATCATCCTGGGCATTGGTATGGCAGTAGATGCCAACGTTATTATTTATGCACGTATCCGTGAGGAAATCGGCGCAGGCTCTACCGTGCGCGCCGCAATCAAAGCCGGATTTTCCAAAGCATTTTCTGCAATCTTTGACGGAAACATCACAACTCTGATCGCAGCATTCGTGCTGATGTGGCTGGGTACCGGTTCTGTTAAGGGCTTTGCTTACACTCTGGCACTTGGTATTGTGGTTTCCATGTTCACAGCACTGGTATTCTCCAGACTTGTGATTAATGCATTATATGCAGTCGGAGTACGTGATGAGAAATTTTACGGAAAGACAGAAGAGAAGAAGGTTATCAACTTTGTTGGAAAGAGAAAATTCTGCTTTACTCTTTCTATTATCCTGATTCTTGCAGGACCGGCAGTCATGCTGATCCACAGTACAACAGGCGGAAAAGCCCTGAACTACAGCCTTGAGTTTTCAGGCGGTACTTCTACCAATGTTACCTTTAATGAGGATCTGGACATTAAGACCATTGATTCTGAGGTTACACCTGTTGTAGAAGAAGTAACAGGAGATAAGAATGTACAGCCTACCAAGGTTGTTGGAACCAAGCAGGTTATCATTAAGACTCGCGCATTGACTCTGGATGAGCGTGAAGCTCTGAACAAGGCACTTGTGGATAAGTTTGATGTAGATGAGTCTCTGATCCAGGCAGAGAGCATTTCCGCTACTGTCAGCAATGAGATGAGAAGAGATGCAGTAGTTGCCGTTATCGTTGCTACTATCTTCATGCTTCTTTATATCTGGTTCCGTTTCAAGGATATCCGCTTTGCGGGCAGTGCAGTACTTGCACTCCTCCATGACGTTCTGGTTGTCCTTACCTTCTATGCGATTTCCAGAATTTCCGTAGGAAATACCTTTATCGCTTGTATGCTGACCATCGTTGGTTATTCTATCAATGCTACAATCGTTATCTTTGACCGTATCCGTGAGAACCTTCACGGAAGCAGACGTCTGGATGAGATTGAGGAAGTGGTCAACAGAAGTATTACACAGACACTTACCAGAAGTATTTATACTTCCCTTACTACCTTTATCATGGTAGCAGTTCTTTATATCATGGGTGTTTCTTCTATCCGTGAGTTTGCTGCACCATTGATGGTTGGTATTATCTGCGGTGCATATTCTTCAGTATGCATTACAGGTGCACTGTGGCTGGTAATGAAAAAGAAAATCGGCGCAGGACAGGATACTGTGAAAGCTGCAGCGGCTGCAGCACCTGCTAAGAAGACAGCACAGAGTGCAAATACACAGAGTGCTCCGGCTTCCAACGCACAGGCTCAGCCGAAGAAGAAAAACCGCAAGAGAGTTCAGGAGCGTCTTGCAGCACAGGAAGCTGCAAAGAATGCCGAGAACAGTTCTTCCGAAGAAAATAAATAAAAGAGATGTTAAGCCGGGACAGGCGTGAAAACCTGTCCCGGCTTGCTTTTTATCCGGATTCATATTAAAATTGCGTAAGACCATATGATACGAGGAGAAAAAGAATGGAAAAATGGGTAGTAACCGCGAAAAAGGCTGATTTCCAGGGAATTGGCAGGAAATATGGGATTGATCCGGTAATTGCAAGGATCATCCGCAACAGAGACATAACAGGTGATGAGGCTATAGAAGAATATCTGAATGGAACCCTGGCAGATATCCCCTCCTGGAAACTTCTGAAGGACATTGACAAGGCCGTGGAAATCATTTCCGGGAAAATAGATGCAGGAACCAAAATGCGGATTATCGGGGATTACGATATTGACGGAGTGACAGCTACCTACATTCTTTTGAAAGGCTTTAAGCGCCTTGGAGCAAATGTGGACACTTACATTCCAGATCGTGTGGCAGACGGCTATGGAATTCACGACCATCTGATCAAAAAAGCTATGGAGGACGGCATCGACACCATTGTGACTTGTGACAATGGCATTTCCGCATCAAGCCAGATCACCTATGCAAAAGAACTGGGGATGACTGTGGTGGTGACCGACCACCACGAGGTGCCTTTTACTGATACCGAAGAAGGAAGAACTTACATCCTTCCCCCGGCGGACGCCATCATCAATCCCAAGCAGGCAGACTGTACATACCCCAACAAAAATATCTGCGGGGCTGTGGTAGCCATGAAGCTGGTTTTTGCCCTTTATGAGAAATACAGGCTTCCGGAAGAAGAAAAAGAAGATTTCCTGGAGCCTGCGGCAATCGCTACAGTGGGGGATATTATGGACCTTCAGGGAGAAAACCGTATTCTGGTAAAGGAGGGACTTGCCCGTCTGCCTTTTACCAAAAACAAAGGCCTGAAAGCGCTGATCCGGGCCATCGGCCTGGAAGACCAGAAAATCACCTCTTACGACATTGGATTCCGTCTTGGCCCCTGCATCAATGCCAGCGGCAGACTGGATACCGCAATGCGCTCCCTGGCACTTTTACAGTCGGAGGATGAGGAAGAGGCTGCAAAGCTTGCGGGAGATCTGAAAGCCCTGAACGACAGCCGCAAGGCCCTGACGGAAAAAGGAACGGAGAAAGCCTACAAGCTGATCGAGAGCAGCAACCTGAAAAACGACCGGGTAATGGTAGTATTTTTGCCGGAATGTCACGAAAGCCTTGCCGGAATTATAGCTGGAAGAATCCGGGAAAAGTACCATAAGCCCACCTTTGTCCTTACAAGAGGGGAAAAGTCCTTAAAAGGCAGTGGCAGATCCACGGAAAACTATTCCATGTACGAGGAACTGGTGAAATGTGACAGCCTTCTGGTACAGTATGGCGGCCATCCTATGGCAGCAGGCCTTTCCATTGAGGAAGAGAATGTGGAAAAATTCCGCCAGACCTTGAATGACAACTGCACCCTGACAGAAGAGGACATGATTCCCAAAATCGTAATCGATGTGCCTATGCCTATTTCCTATATTAACGAAGAACTGGTAGAGCAGCTCTCCATTCTGGAACCTTTTGGCAAGGGAAACACCAAGCCTCTTTTTGCCCAGAAAAATCTTCGTGTTTTAAAAGTGGGAATATATGGAAAGACTCAGAATACAGTGAAGCTGCAGCTGAGGGACCCGTCCGGTGCTGTGATGGACGGCCTTTACTGGGGCGAGGCGAAGGAATTCGCGGATTTTGCCAGGTCTCATGAGACCATTTCCGTGACCTATTACCCAAGGATCAATTCCTATATGGGAAGAGAATCTCTGCAAATTGTTATACAAAATTACTGCTGATCAGTGAATAATCATGTAAAACCACGAAAAATGCGGTATTTGCAGGGAGCGTGTCGGTTTGACATTGATTCTGTATGTAAAAAGTGGTATACTGAAAAATAATTATGATGCCGGGGGTGGCTGCTGCTTTCCCCACATCCCTATATCTGAGGAGGCTCTTTATGAAAAAAATAGAGGAATATGTAAGAAGCATACCGGATTTTCCGGAACCGGGAATTATTTTCAGAGATGTGACAAGTATCCTTCAGGATGCAGACGGACTGAAGCTTGCAATTGATTCCATGCAGGACTGCCTGAAGGACGTTGATGTAGATGTGATCGTAGGTACCGAATCCCGCGGATTTATTTTTGGAATGCCTATCGCATACAATCTTCACAAACCATTTGTTCCAGTCCGCAAGAAAGGCAAGCTTCCATGCGAGACCATTTCCGCAAGCTACGATCTGGAATACGGCAAGGCAGAGATCGAAATCCACAAGGATGCCATCAAGCCAGGCCAGAAGGTTGTAATTATCGACGACCTGATCGCTACAGGCGGTACTGTTGAGGCTGCTGCCAAGCTGATCGAGCAGCTTGGAGGAGAGGTTGTGAAAATCGTGTTCCTGATGGAGCTTGCAGGCCTTGAGGGACGTAAGAAACTGGAGAAATATGATGTGGCTTCCGTAATCCGCTACGAAGGCAAATAAATGGATGAGTCTGTTTCGCCAGATGCCTGTCATGGATCATGAGGGCAAATGCTGACGCAGATAGTATAGAAACAGGCAGGTGTAAATTATGGCTGATGTTATTACAGAAAGGGGCGGGACACCTGAAATGTCCAAGGAGGATATGGAGAAGCTGGAGTCTGTGAAGAAGGCAGATGCAGCTGTGAAATCCATGCACGACTTTACAAGCCCTGAAGTATTATATAATGAGCTGATCGCCAGCATTAAGAAATATCATCCTTCTACAGATATTACGCTGATCCAGAAGGCATATGAGACTGCGCGGGAGGCCCACAAGGACCAGAAAAGAAAGTCCGGGGAGCCTTATATCATTCATCCGTTATGCGTAGCAATTATTCTGGCAGATCTGGAACTGGATAAGGAGACCATCGTTGCAGGACTTCTCCATGACGCTGTGGAGGATACCTGGATGACCTGCGAGGAGATCACCAAGGAATTCGGGCCTGAGGTGGCTCTTCTGGTTGATGGCGTGACCAAGATCGGACAGCTGTCCTACTCCACAGATAAGGTGGAGATGCAGGCAGAGAGCCTTCGCAAGATGTTTCTTGCCATGGCCAAGGATATCCGTGTGATCCTGATCAAGCTTGCAGACCGTCTTCATAACATGCGTACCCTTCAGTATATGACTCCTGCGAAGCAGAAGGAGAAGGCAAGGGAGACCATGGACATCTATGCGCCCATTGCCCAGCGTCTTGGTATTTCCAAGATCAAGGTAGAGCTGGATGACCTTTCCCTGAAATACCTGAAGCCGGATGTGTACTACGATCTGGTTGAGAAGGTAGCCCTTCGCAAGAGCGTCCGAGAGGAATTTGTGGGCAATATTGTGAAGACTGTGAAGCAGCATATGGTGGAAGCAGGCATCAAAGCACAGGTAGACGGACGTGTGAAGCATTTCTTCAGCATCTACAAGAAGATGGTGAACCAGAACAAGACTATTGACCAGATCTACGATCTGTTTGCAGTGCGTATTCTGGTGGATACCGTGAAGGACTGTTATGCGGCTCTTGGCGTGATCCATGAGATGTATAAGCCCATTCCGGGACGCTTCAAGGATTACATTGCAATGCCTAAGCCAAACATGTATCAGTCCCTGCATACCACTTTGATCGGACCAAACGGACAGCCTTTTGAGATCCAGATCCGAACCTTTGAGATGCATAAGACTGCGGAATATGGTATTGCTGCACACTGGAAATATAAAGAAGCATCTGACGGCAAGGCCTCTTCCGGCAACCGTGAGGAAGAGAAATTAAACTGGCTGCGCCAGATCCTGGAGTGGCAGAGGGACATGTCCGACAATAAAGAGTTCATGAGCCTTCTTAAGAATGACCTGGATCTGTTTGCGGACAGTGTATACTGCTTTACCCCGCAGGGAGATGTAAAGACCCTTCCCAACGGTTCTACCCCTATTGACTTTGCGTACAGCGTACATAGTGCTGTAGGAAACAAGATGGTAGGCGCCCGTGTAAACGGCAAGCTGGTTCCCATTGAGTACCGGATCCAGAATGGTGACCGTATTGAAATCATCACTTCCCAGAACTCCCAGGGACCAAGCCGTGACTGGCTGAAGGTGGTAAAGAGTACCCAGGCGAAGAACAAGATCAATCAGTGGTTTAAGAAAGAGCTGAAGGAAGATAATATTCTGAAAGGCAAGGAAATGCTGGCTCAGTATGCCAAGAGCAAGGGCTTTAAATTTGCCAACTATGCCAAGCCTCAGTATATGGATGCGGTTCTTCACAAGTATGGCTTCCGTGATTGGGATTCCGTGCTGGCGGCCATTGGACATGGCGGCCTGAAGGAAGGCCAGGTATTTAATAAGCTGGTAGAGGCTTATGACAAGGAGAATAAGAAGAACCTTACAGATGAGGAAGTTCTGGAGGCAGCAGCTGCAGAGAATCAGGATAAGAAGCATCACATTAAGAGCAAGAGCGGCATTGTAGTGCGTGGAATCCATGATGTGGCAGTGCGTTTTTCCAAGTGCTGCAACCCGATCCCTGGAGACGAGATCGTGGGTTATGTCACAAGAGGCCGCGGGGTTACCATTCACAGAACAGACTGCGTCAATGTGATGAATATGTCTGAGATGGACAGAAGCCGTCTTCTGGAGGCAGAGTGGCAGCAGCCGGAGACCAAGCAGGATGAGCATTACATGGCAGAGATCAATGTGTATGCCAACAACCGTACCGGTCTTCTGGTGGATATCTCCAAGATCTTTACCGAGCGCAAGATCGATATCCGCAATATCAACTGCCGCACCAGTAAGCAGGAGAAGGCGACGATTTCCGTAAGCTTTAACGTCAGCTGCAAGGAGGAACTGAACTCTCTCATTGAGAAGATCCGCCAGCTGGAGAGCGTTTTAGATGTGGAGAGAACTACAGGCTGATGCCGTGAAAGGATAGAATATGGGCAAACTTGAATTACAGCAGTGCGTTCTTGGCCCTGTATATACCAATTGCTATATTGCAAAAAATAAAGAGACAGGTGAAGCGCTGATTATCGATCCGGCAGATTCACCTTCCAAGATAGAATTAAAAGTGAACGCTATGGGCGCAAGGCCTGTGGCAGTGCTTCTCACACACGGTCATTTCGATCATATTATGGGCGTGGAGGCAGTGCGGGAAAAGTATCAGATTCCTGTTTATGCCTGTCGTCAGGAAGAGGAAATGCTCCGGGAGCCTTCTGTGAATATGACAGACCAGATGGGGAAATCCTGCTCCATCCGCCCGGATGTATTTCTGGATGACCTGCAGGTATTTGAAGCGGCGGGATTTTCCATCCAGATGATCCACACGCCGGGACATACCAAGGGAAGCTGCTGCTATTATCTGAAAGAGGAAGGCGTTCTGTTCAGCGGAGATACTCTGTTCTGCGGCTCTGTAGGCAGGACAGATTTTCCGGGAGGAAGTGCCAGCCAGATCCGGGACAGCCTGCACAGACTGTTGGCCGCTCTGCCAGATGACACCAGTGTGTATCCGGGACATGATACTTCCACAACAATCGGCTACGAAAAGAGGTACAATCCATTTGTGTAAAATAGGAATCCTGCTGCTTGACAGGGATTTCGAGCATGATGTATATGAATTAATAAAAGCGTTTTATCCGGAAGGAGATATCCACAGCCTCTACGAAAAGGACGAAGAGGAGTACGATATCTTCTTTACTGTGGAGAGGGATGAGAAGGATTTCATCATCCGTTATGAGACAAAGGACAAAAAAGGTGCAGCGCGGGCGGCTGTGACCACAGGTGCAGATTTAAAGGAAGAAAGCAGTGAGGCCAAGAAGCCAGAGGACGGCGCACAGGAAAGTCCCAAAATCATGGATGCCCATGAGCTTCGCAAAGCCAACAAGGACGGCCTGAAATATGTTCTCTACAATGTGCTGGTGAAGCTTACCGGAAGAACCCTTCCATGGGGCAACCTTACCGGAATCCGCCCGGCCAAGCTTGCCATGGGGATGATCGAGAGCGGCATGAAGAATACTGAGATTGCTCAGGTAATGCGGGATCACTATCTGGTCAGTGCCAAGAAAACAGCGCTTGCCATCACCATAGCAAACCGGGAGCGGGCACTTCTCCAGGATATTGATTATGAGCACGGCTACAGCCTTTATGTAGGCATTCCCTTTTGCCCCAGTATCTGTCTGTACTGTTCCTTCAGTTCCTACCCGCTGAAGATCTGGCACAAGCGTGTGGATGAGTATCTGGATGCCCTGTGTCTTGAGATTCGGGAAACTGCTAAGATGATGAAGAACTACAAACTGGACACCATCTACATTGGCGGCGGTACGCCTACCACCCTGGAGCCGGATCAGCTAAGGCGGCTTCTGGATCAGCTGGGAGAATCCTTCGGATTTGACGGGCTGGTGGAGTTTACCATCGAGGCAGGCAGACCAGACAGCATTACAAGAGAGAAGCTGGAAGCCATCCGGGAATATCCTGTGACCAGAATTTCCGTGAACCCTCAGACTATGAACCAGAAAACTCTGGAAATCATCGGCAGACGCCATACAGTGGCGCAGACCATTGAGGCATTTCAGCTTGCCAGAGAATTAGATTATAACAATATTAACATGGATCTTATTGTGGGACTGCCTGGAGAGGATATTTCCATGGTCAGAAACACATTGGATAAGATCAAGGAACTTTCCCCGGACAGCCTGACCGTCCATTCCCTGGCTGTGAAGCGTGCAGCCCGCCTGAATATGTTCCGTGACAAATATCAGGAAATGACCTTTGAGAACAATCAGGAGATCATGGATCTGACCCAGCAGACAGCTTATTCCATGGAAATGGGTCCCTACTATCTGTACCGTCAGAAGAACATGAAGGGAAATTTTGAAAATGTAGGCTATGCAAAGGTTGACAAAGCCGGGATTTACAATATACTGATTATGGAAGAAAAACAGCCCATCATCGCTCTTGGAGCAGGCGGTTCTTCCAAGCTGGTGTTTGACCATGGAAAACGGATCGAGCGCGTGGAGAATGTAAAGGATGTAACCAGCTACATTGCCCGCATCGATGAGATGATCGAAAGAAAGCGTACAGGAATCGGAACCTGGTTATAGAGGGGAGGGAAAATTCTTGGAAGAGCTTTCGAAAACCCAGTCAGAAGGAACGGACAGACTTCTGGAATTTGACCTGTCTGCAGAGCTGAAGCATGGAATTGCAGTAAGCAATCTGGTCTATGCCCTTGCCATGGAGCTTGGCCTTCCCCATGAGCAGTGCTATGACCTTGCCATAGCCGGAATGCTTCACGACATTGGAAAGCTGAAGCTGAGAAGCTACATCAACGGACAGGAGAAGAACCCTCTTGTGATCGAGGAACTGAAATATGTCCGTATGCATTCCACCCTTGGCTACGAGGAACTAAAGGGCCAGGGCTATTCAGATTTTGTTCTTGAGAGTATTCTCTATCATCATGAAAATTACGATGGAAGCGGTTACCCGTCCAATTTGGCAGGGGAAGAGATTCCCATCGGCGCCAGGATCCTGCGGGTATGCGACGTGTTCTGTGCCCTGAGCCAGGACCGCTCCTACCGCAAGGCCTTTGACCGGCGCACCGTGATGGAACTGATGATAGATGAAATAAAAAACTTTGATTTGGAAGTATTTCTTGCATTTCAAAGAGTAGTACATACCAGGAAAACTGGTTGATGAAGGAGGAAACATGGCATTAAAGAAGAAGCCGGTTACCGGCATGAAAGATATTTTACCAAAGGAGATGGAAATCCGTAACTATGTTACCGGACTGATCCGCGAGACATACGGCTCCTTTGGATTTACTTCAATCGAGACTCCGAGCGTGGAGCACATTGAGAACCTTTGCAGCAAGCAGGGCGGAGACAATGAGAAGCTGATCTTCAAAATCCTCAAAAGAGGCGAGAAACTGAAGCTTGACCAGGCAAAAGAGGAGGCAGATCTTGTAGATTCCGGTCTTCGCTATGACCTGACAGTACCCCTTTCCAGATATTACTCCAACAACGCCAATGAGCTGCCGGGACCGTTTAAGGCACTGCAGATGGGCTATGTATGGAGAGCTGACCGTCCTCAGAGAGGCCGTTTCCGTCAGTTTATGCAGTGTGACATTGATATTTTGGGTGAGCCCACTTATATGGCTGAGATCGAGCTGGTGCTTGCAACCACCACCCTTCTTGGCAAGCTTGACTTTCACAACTTTACCATCCGCATCAATGACCGCCGTATCCTGAAGGCTATGGCTGAGTACAGCGGATTCCCGAAGGAAAGCTTTGACACTGTATTTATCATCCTTGACAAGATGGACAAGATCGGTCTTGAGGGTGTAGCCAAAGAGCTTGAGGAAGAGGGCTTTGCAAAAGAGAGCATTGACACTTACCTTGCGATGTTCAAGGAGATCAGCTCTGACATCCAGGGTGTAAGATACTGCAAGGAGAAGCTCTCTGGTGTGCTGGATGAGCAGATCGCAGCAGATCTTGAGACCATTATTTCCACAGTAGAAGCTGTGAAAACTGCTGATTTCAAGATGGCATTTGACCCGACTCTGGTACGAGGCATGTCCTACTACACAGGTCCGATCTTCGAGATTTCTATGGATGAGTTCGGCGGCAGCGTTGGCGGCGGTGGACGTTATGATGAGATGATCGGTAAATTTACCGGAAACAATACAAGCGCATGCGGTTTCTCCATCGGATTTGAGCGTATTGTTATGCTCCTTCTGGAGAGAGGCTACCAGATCCCCACAGCGAAGACCAAGAAGGCATATCTCATTGAGAAAAATATGCCGGCTGACAAGCTGATCGAGATTTTCCGCCAGGCGGAAGAGGAGAGAAAGACTGGAATCCAGGTTAACATCTCCATTATGAAAAAGAACAAGAAATTCCAGAAAGACCAGATGGCTGCAGAAGGCTATACAGAATTTGTGGAATTCTTCAAGAGATAAAGGAGGCAGCAAAATGGCTGAGAGTATGCAGGGACTGCACAGAACCTGCCGATGTGCAGAAGTGACCACACAGATGGTTGGTAGTGAAGTAACCCTTATGGGATGGGTTCAGAAGGCTAGAGATAAAGGAGGAATCATTTTCGTAGACTTACGTGACCGCAGCGGTATCATGCAGCTGATCTTCGAGAATGGCTCCATTGATGAGGAAGGCTTTGCAAAAGCCGGCAAGCTCAGAAGCGAGTTTGTAATCGCAGTAACCGGTACTGTTGAGAAACGTGGCGGTGCTGTCAATGAGAACCTTGCAACAGGTGAGATCGAAGTAAGAGCAAAATCCCTTCGTGTTCTTTCCGAGGCAGAGGTTCCTCCGTTCCCGGTTGAGGAGAACAGCAAAACAAAAGAGGACGTTCGTCTGAAATACCGTTATCTTGACTTAAGACGTCCGGACCTTCAGAAAAACCTGATCTTGAAAAGCCGCGTAATGCAGCTTACCAGATCCTTCTTTACAAACGAGGGATTCCTGGAAATCGAGACTCCTATGCTTGGCAAGAGTACTCCAGAGGGAGCAAGAGATTACCTGGTACCGTCCCGTGTACATCCAGGCTGCTTCTATGGTCTTCCGCAGTCACCGCAGCTGTACAAACAGCTTCTGATGTGCTCCGGATATGACAGATACATCCAGATCGCAAGATGCTTCCGTGACGAGGACCTTCGTGCTGACCGTCAGCCGGAGTTCACACAGATCGATATGGAGCTTTCCTTCGTTGATGTTGATGATGTAATCGATGTAAACGAGAGATACCTTTCTTATCTGTTCAAAGAAGTTCTTGGCATCGATGTGAAGCTTCCAATCCAGAGAATCACCTGGCAGGAAGCTATGGACCGTTTCGGCTCCGACAAGCCGGATATGCGATTTGGCATGGAGCTTCATGATGTAAGCGGCATTGTGAAGAACTGTGGCTTCTCCGTATTTACAAGTGCCCTTGAGAACGGCGGAAGCGTTCGCGGTATCAACGCTGAGGGACAGGGAAGCATGCCTCGTAAGAAGATCGACAAGCTTGTAGAATTTGCAAAAGGCTACGGCGCAAAGGGTCTTGCATACATTGCAATCGCAGAAGACGGCACAAGAAAATCCTCCTTTGCCAAATTCATGACAGATGAGGAGATGGACGCACTGGTAGCTGCTATGGATGGTAAGGCAGGAGATCTGCTTCTGTTCGCAGCAGACAAGAAGAAATTGGTTTATGATGTTCTTGGCGCACTTCGTCTGGAGCTTGCAAAACAGATGGATCTTCTGGACAAGAACGAGTACCGTTTTGTATGGGTAACTGAGTTCCCGCTGCTTGAGTGGAGCGAGGAGGAGAACCGTTTCACAGCTATGCATCATCCATTTACCATGCCGATGGACGAGGATATCCCGCTTCTTGACACAGATCCGGGCGCAGTTCGTGCCAAGGCTTATGATATCGTACTGAACGGTAATGAGATCGGTGGAGGAAGCGTTCGTATCCATCAGGATGATATTCAGGAGAGAATGTTCAAGGAACTTGGATTTACACCGGAAGCTGCCCATGAGCAGTTCGGATTCCTTCTGGATGCATTCAAATACGGAGTTCCGCCTCACGCTGGACTGGCTTATGGCCTTGACCGTTTGGTTATGCTGATCGCCAAGGTTGACAGCATCCGTGACGTAATCGCATTCCCGAAGGTGAAAGATGCATCCTGTCTGATGACTCAGGCTCCCCAGCGCGTAAGCGAGGCACAGCTGAATGAGCTTGGACTGGAAGTGGAAAAAGAAGAGACAGAAGAATAAAAAAGACAGCAGAAATGTTATGATTGTTATAAAAAAATCCCGCTTTGACTGAATCGCCAGAGCGGGATTTTTTATGTGATCAGGAATCTTCTTCACTGTCTTCTACAGGGCTGGAGCTTAAGGTTCCGAACAGTGCCTGTCCGAATACAGAGCCTGCGTCCTCAAGCTTCCAGGAAGCTCCGTCGTTGATCAGGGTAAAGGTTGTGGTCACTGTTTTTTCTTCTTTGTTCTCCTTGATGGAGTCGATCAGAAGCTGGTAGGATTTGTTATAGCGCTTCTGGGCACCGTCGATGACCGCATCCGTAGAGGAAAGGTAATCATCTAACTGAGACTGATAGCTGTTTAAAATTGCCTCGCTGTCAAAGGTGGTGATATCCGCCTTTACAGAAGAGTGGTAGCCGGAAACAGAGGTTTCCCCGATGCTGTAGTTAAAAATGTTATGAACCTGTTCCACCAGGGCATTTGCAAGGCTGATCTTGTTGGGATCCTCTGTGCTTACAATAGAGTCGGCATTCAGGTAATTGGCCAGTTCCTCAGTGGACATATTTTTCAGCGTGTCCAGATACACAAGAAGGGTATCCTCAGGTGAGAGAATATCGGGATCCGACAGATAGTTCATAAGACCGCCTACCAGATCATTTTCCAGTGTGGTGGTACGCTTGATCTCCCATATGGTTTCCTCATTTTTTTCGGAGGCGGTAAGGGTGATGCTGCAGTTGCGTTCTACGGTCTGGTATTTGTTGGAGCTAAGAAGCTGGTTCAGAAGCATGTACCGGTCTTCCAGGGTGACGGTCTGGTCATCCTCTGTATCATCTGAAGCAGCCAGCGCAATTTCATGCTTCAGCAGCGCCTTGGAAAAATCCTCGGCAAGTGCCCGGGCATCCAAGGTAAACAGACGAAGGCTTACTTTGGCAATTGCTTTGTCCCGGTTCACGGAGGTATCCAGAATCTTGTAATCGAAATCCTGGAAAAACAGGGAGAAAACTTCCTCAACATCTGAGGACATTGCGGCGTCTTCCAGGTCGCCGGGGAAAATTTCCTGGTAGGAAATGTATTTCTGTGTGGTGTCGGAATCCAGATGCTTCAGAAGATCCAGTTCCCGCTTTACTACTTCGTCAATCTTTTTTTCTTCTTTACCTGTACAGCCGCAAAAAAGAACTGCACACAGAAGCAAAAGAGGAAGCAGAAATTTGACTGACTTCATACAGTTTTTTCCTTTCATTATAAGTAGGTGCATTATACCATTTTTCGGTATAAAAGTCAAAAATCCCTAAAACATATACGATATTTCTAAAAAAAGAGTGAAAAAATTGTGAAAATTGCATTGAAAAAGACCCTTGTTTGCCAGGAAAGCTTTTCTTTTGGGAAAGAATCTGTTATGATTAGTTAGGTAAATGCAGATGACAGGAGAATGTACCTATCTGTTATAATGCAAATGATATAAAGAATAATTCCAGTGTAACTGTGAAGGTACTGAACAGTTACATTCCAGTTATCGTACGGGAGGTAACTATGAAGAAAAAATTTTTTGTCATCGGAGGAATTATTATACTGGCTGGAGCGGCAGGCGCTGGCGGCTGGTATTATTATAAAGAGAATTATGCGAACTCATCCGCCGCATCCGGGCAGGTGGCTTATGTGACTAAGATCAGCACATTGCTTGGAGAGGATTCCGGTGTGGTGAATCGGTTTGCCGGAGTGGTAGAGCCTCAGGATACTGTGAAGGTAAATATTGAGAACGGCAGAACCGTTACCGAGGTAAAGGTGAAAACCGGTGACGAGGTCAAGAAAGGCCAGCTGCTTTTTGAATACGATTTAAGCAGCATCCAGGACAGCTTAAAGGAAGCACAGCTTGCACTTGACCGTCTGAAGAATGAGGCGCTCAGTTTGAATGAGCAGATTGCCACCCTTGAGAAAGAGAAGAAGAAAGCCAACAAGAGCAGCCAGCTTTCCTACACCATTGAGATTGAGACCAATAAGATGAATCTCAAGAAGAATGAATATGACCAGATCAGCAAGCAGGCAGAAATTGACAATCTGCAGGCAGCCACCACCAATACAGAGGTGCGCAGCGAGATCGATGGCGTCATCCAGAAAATTGATACCAGCAAGCTTGGCAGCTCAGATGGAGATACTCTTGACAACAGCATGGGCTCTGATTCCGGAAGCTCTGATTCCGATAATTCATTTATTACCATTTTGAGCACAGGTGCTTACAGAATCAAGGGATTGGTTAATGAGCAGAACCGTAATTCCGTTGTTCCGGGATCCGCTGTGATCGTGCGCTCCAGAGTAGACGAGAATCAGATCTGGCGCGGCACTATGGGAGCTGTAGATGAGCAGAGTGCATCCAGCAGCAACAATAGCAACAGCTATATGTGGGGAGGTTCCAGCGGCGATGACACCACAAGCTCCAGCAGCTATCCATTCTATGTAACTCTGGATTCCTCTGACGGGCTTATGCTTGGACAGCATGTATACATAGAGATGGACGAGGGCCAGGAAGACAAGAAGACCGGCGTCTGGATCGGAGATTATTACATTGTAGATGCAGACACAGAGAACCCTTATGTATGGGCTGTGGATTCCAAGGGACGGCTGGAGAAGCGTTCCGTAATCCTTGGACAGCATGATGATGAGCTTTCCGAATATGAGATTGCAGACGGTCTGACTGAGGATGACAGCATTGCATTCCCGTCAGACAGCCTTGAGGAAGGCATGGGCACCAAGGACATGGCGGATATGACAGATGAGGATTACGCCAATATGCTGGATATGGAGAGCAGTGCAGACGGAGATCTTACTGATGAAATGTACCCTGATGAAGCATACTCCGATGGAGATACCATGGAGTCAATGGACGGAGAGGCTTCCGCTGATTTCATAGAAGGCGGTACAGATGACAGCATGGATGCCGCCATAGAGGATTCTTCTATGGATGGGGACTATACAGAAGAGGATATGGAAGGCTTCACGGATGAGAACATGGATGAACCACAGCAGTACGGTTCTGATGATATGGAGGCAGCAGGATGATTCTTGAACTGAAGGGGATTTATAAGGATTACCAGCAGGGAAAAATGACCGTTCCTGTTCTTAAGGATGTGAATTTTTCCATGGAGGAGGGGGAATATGTGGCAATTATGGGTCCCTCCGGTTCTGGCAAATCCACATTGATGAATATTATCGGCTGTCTGGATCAGGCAACCAAGGGAACCTTTTTCCTGGATGGAGAAGACATCAGCAAATGCTCTGAGAATGAGATGTCAGATATCCGTCTGAACAAGATTGGATTTGTATTTCAGAGCTTTCATCTTCTTCCAAGGCAGTCTGCCATTTCCAATGTGGAAATGCCGTTGAACTATGCACATGTGCCAAAGAAGGAGAGAAGGGAGCGGGCATTTGCAGCCCTTGACAGAGTGGGGCTTGCAGACCGTGTGGATTTCAGGCCGAATCAGCTGTCAGGAGGTCAGATGCAGCGAGTTGCCATTGCCAGGGCCATTGTGAACAACCCCAAGCTTCTGCTTGCAGATGAGCCGACGGGTGCTCTTGACAGTAAGTCCGGCAAGCAGGTGATGGAGCTGTTCCAGAAGCTGAATGACGAGGGCGTTTCAGTTCTGATGATCACACATGATCCGGAAATCGCAGCCCATGCCAAGCGGGTGGTTATGATCCGTGACGGTGAGCTGCAGGAAAAGAGGTGATCCCATGGGCAAAGTAAAAAAAGTAATCATAGGCGTGGTTGTCACAGCTCTTGTGGGAACCGGCATCGGCGGCGGACTTCTGTATGTGCGCAAGGGGAGCCAGAAGGAGGTTCTTGTGGCAAGCGTCAGTGATCTGGCAGGAGAGAACTACGGCTCCGATAACACGTTAAGCGGAAATGTTTATGCCAATGCCACCCAGAGAATCACGGTGGACAAGGACATGATCATTCAGGATATTTTTGTAAGCAAGGGAGACGAGGTGAAGCCGGGAGATAAGCTGATTTCCTTTGATATGACCCTTGTGGATATGGAGCTGAATATTGCCAAATTGAAGCTTCAGAAGCAGCAGCAGGATCTTGCAACAGCAAAGAAGCGTCTTACAAGCCTGCAGAATGGTGGTCCGATCCTGGATTCCGATGCCAATTCTGCGGACAGCCTGATTGATTCCGGTTCTGATTCGGGCTCTGGCTCCGATTCCGGAACTGGTTCTGGAAGTGATGGTGCAGATGATATGGCATCTGCCAATGTAACCGCATCCGATCATTATCTGGCAGTTGCCATGCAGCCTCTTTTGCTGGCTGCTGTTGCAGATGGCTTCGGGGACGGACAGGAAAGTGCTGAAGCTGCAGCTGAGGTGACAGATGCAGGAAGCGAAGATTTGGGAATGGCAGATTCCGATATGGCAGATGGCAGCGAAGACCTTGGTGAGGATCTAGGTGGGGATTCCACCTCTGCATCTGACTACTATGGAAAAACAGAGGATGACAGCGGATTCAGCAGCGATGCGTCTGCATCCGACCAGAATGGTTTTATTTCAGATGGAAATAACGTAGATCCTACTCAGGATGGAGACAATTCCCTGAATAAAAATGAAGGGTTTGTGGATGGAGACGAACCGTTCTATCAGACACTGGATTATGATACAGAACCCTTTATGGGAGAGGGAACCGAAGAGAATCCGTATCTGTATCTGTGTTCCAGCGCTAAGGGCAAGGTAACCGTGACAGGAGCATTCCTCAATAAGATGGCAGGCTATAATGCTGATGGAACCATGCTGATTCATCCAGGCGGCTACTGGTATCTTCTGGAGTTTCATCAGAACGATACCATAGCAGATTACGAGAACAGGAAGCAGTCCTGTACAGGCTATTACCTGATTGAGGGAAGTCTGCTCTCCAACCCTGTGGACCGATTCGCAGAGCTGGATTTCACAGTGGAGGATGCCCTTCAATATGACAAGGGAAATAATGATAATCCGGACACTCCAGGTGGGGGCGGTGACAATGGAGGCGGTTCTTCCGCTCTTACCCGTGCAGAGGCAATCCGAATTCAGAAAAAACGAATTGCCAGTCTGGAGCTGGATATACAGGAAAGTGAAATTAAGATCAGCAAACTGGAGAAAAAAGCAAACAGGAAACTGATTACCAGCAAGCTTGACGGTATTGTAACTACAGTAGGTGATGCTGCCACAGGTAAGAATTCAGAATCTGATTCCTTTTTGGCAGTGAAAAGCAAGGACGGCTATTATGTCCAGGGAACTGTAAGTGAACTTATGCTGGATAAGATGACGGAAGGAACCATGCTAAACTGCAACTCCTACGGGGAATACGGATACGCCACGTTTGAGGCAGAAGTGGTACAGGTATCGGATTATGCAGTAAATGGAGAAAGCTCCTATTCCTATTACGGAGATACCAACCCCAATGTTTCCTCTTATACCTTTACCGCTAAGATTGTAGATGACACGGCGCAGGTAAGTGTAGGCGACTGGGTGGATATCCAGCTGGAAAATCAGGAACAGGAGTCAGAAGGAATTGTGCTTTCCAAGGCCTTTGTCCGCACAGAGGATGGAGTCAGCTATGTATATAAAGACGTTAATGGTGTTCTTAAGAAACAGATTGTCAAGGTAAAGCAGAACGTCAATGGTGGTATGTATGTGTTGATCAGCGGCGGTCTATCCATGGAAGATAAGATTGCTTTCCCGTATTCCAAATCTGTACAGGAAGGTGTTAAGACAAAAGAAGGTTCTCTGGATACGTTTATGGGATATGATTCTGCATCGTATTCAGGTATTGGTTAAGGAGGAATTTCATGTTTGAAAATATACGTCTGGCATTCCAGGGCATCTGGTCACACAAGATGAGATCTTTCCTTACAATGCTGGGTATTATCATTGGTATTGCATCTATTATTGCAATTGTGTCCACCATCAAGGGAACCAGTGAGCAGATCAAGGAGGATCTGATCGGTTCCGGCAACAATACGGTGAATATCACCCTTTCCCAGGGCGACAGTGCCTACAGTGCGGACTATTACAGCGACAGCTCTGTCGTTACCCCGCTTCTCAGCCAGGAGCTGAAGAACGAGGTTCTGAAAGCTGACCATGTTGTGAATGCAACCTTTTTCTATAGCAGAACAGATTACAACAGCAATGTTTACTATGAAAACAGCAGCTTTTCCGGCGGAAAGGTGTATGGCGTAGACAAGAATTATCTGGATACCTGCGGCTATCAGGTGCGCTCGGGAAGAGGCTTTGTACAGCAGGATTACGATGATTTCCGCAAGGTTGCGCTGGTGGACAGCTATGCGGCAGATACTATCTTTCCAGGAGAGAATCCGGTGGGAAAAATTCTCGAGATCGGCTCTGAGCCCTTTACCGTTGTAGGGGTTATACGGCAGGCTTCCGACAGTCTTCCCAATATGGATTCTCCAAATGAATTTTACAATTACTATGAGAGCATTATGGGAACGGTGCTGATTCCAAATAAGTGCTGGGCAATCCCGTACAAATTTGATGAGCCTGAGAATGCCATTATCCGTGTGGACAGCACTGATAATATGAGTGCTGCTGGTTCCGCAGTTGCCAAGATCCTGAACAAATCCATCAGCAGTACAAACACGAACAGCAGCAGTAATCTGAAATACAAAGCGGATGATGTGATGCAGCGTGTACAGGATCTTCAGAAACTAAGTGAGAGCACCAACTCCCAGCTGATCTGGATCGCAAGTATTTCCCTTTTGGTTGGCGGTATCGGTGTTATGAACATTATGCTGGTATCTGTAACCGAGCGTACCAAGGAGATTGGTCTTAAGAAAGCCATTGGGGCAAGGAAGAAGACCATCCTGAACCAGTTCCTTACAGAGGCAGCTGTACTGACCAGTGTAGGCGGTATTATCGGCGTCATCCTTGGAATCGGACTTTCCAAGGTGGTATCCAAGGTGGCGGGCTCGCCTACCGCTATCAGCGTTCCTGCTATTGTAGGTTCTGTAGTGTTCTCTATGCTCATTGGTATTATCTTCGGTCTGCTTCCATCTGTGAAGGCAGCCAACTTAAATCCGATTGACGCGCTGAGAAGTGAATAAAAGATAAAATTGTTTTAAAAGAAGCAGTCAGAAATGTGAATGAGAGGATTCGTGTTCTGGTTGCTTCTTGTTTTGCATCGGAGGTTTTTCATATGCTGCGTTCTGCGGCCTGCTGTCTCGTTAAAGCTTTTGCAGAACAGGAATGGGCCATGTTATAATATTTAGAGATTGAATAGAGATTCCTTTGTTAAAGTGGGAAATATAGAAATCTGTGTGGTGCTTCAAACAAGCTCCAGGTGGATTCTTGACAGAAACCTTAACAATGGAAGGAGACTTTTTAATATGGGAAAATATAAGAAATGGAAGCGGCTTGTATCTGTATCCACAGCCGCGTGCATGGCAATTACAGCAGCCAGCCTGACAGGATGCAGTGGCGGTGACAGTGGAAGCAGTCAGTCAGGTAATGAAAATGCAGAAAAAAAGGACGCATCTGGTTCCGGGGAGTCAAAGGCAATGGGACGCTATCTGGAAGAAGAACTGGCAGTGCCAAAGGGCTGCATGGAAATTTCCAGTCTGCAGATTCTGGAAGACGGAAGCATGGAAATGATCGCACAAAATGGAGATGGCGTGCTGTGCCTGTATAAGTCAGCAGATCAGGGAGCAGACTGGGATGAAGGCGTGACGCTTGCAAGTATTTTTGGACTGGAGAGTTCCAATGGGGAGCTGTTTTATAAAACAGCCCTGGGAAAGGATGGAAGCATTCTGGGCGGCGTATATGTAGAAGCTAAGGATGAAAATGGCCTGGGAATCATGGATTACTATTACTGTCCGGCTGGCGGTGAAGGTAGAAAGCTGGAATTTGAAAATGCAGCAGATGGTTTGGCCTGGGGGATGAAGATCGGTGCAAACGGGAATCTGTTTTTGCAGTTTTCAGGAAACGGAATTCAGGAAATCAATCCAACGGATGGCAGCATCGTTCATGAATATGAAAAAGGAAGTTCTACAGATTATATGGGTGTCACTTCTGAGTATCTGATCATAGTTTCAGCCGGTGAGGTGTATTATTATGATGTGGCCACCGGTAAACCTGCCGAGGGTGGTGATGTTCTTACGGAACAGCTGAAAAAGACGCCCTCCAATCTGGAATTTGGAAATTCATCTGGTACCTCTTTGATGTTTATGGACGGAGATGAGGAAGGAACCGTATTTTATGTGGACAGCACCGGTCTGTATCGGTATGCTTTTGGGGGCAATGTGATCGAACAGGTGATTGATGGAAGTCTGAATACCATTAGCTCTGCGAATAAGGCTTTTGAAGATATGGTATTAGGTCCTGACGGAAAAATTTATATAGCAGAAATCGATTACAATTCCAGTACAATGTCTGGAAAGCTGTATTCCTATACTTATTCAGCAGACACTCCAACTGTGCCGGATACAGAGCTTACCATTTATTCTCTGGAAGACAATTCCAGCATTCGTCAGGCTGTGGCCATGTTCCAAAAAAAATATCCGGATATTTATCTGACTCTGGAAACGGGAATGTCCGGGGATGATGGCGTGACCCGTACAGACGCGCTGAAAACCCTGAATACAGAGATTATGGCTGGAAAAGGACCGGATATTCTGATCCTGGATGGAATTTCTTCTGAGACATATGTGGAGCAGGGAATGCTGGAGGATTTAAGCGGTATTTTAAAAGCTGCGGGACTGCTTTCCAATATTGAAGAGGCGTATAAAAGTGAAGATGGAAGCATTTATGAGATGCCTGTGAAATTTGGAGTCCCTATGATCGAAGGAAAGAAAGAGGATGTGGATGCCGTGACGGATCTTACCTCTCTGGCAGATGTGACGGAAAAACATAAAGAGGAATACGGGCTTTCTACAGAAACATTTTGTAAGCTTCCTCTTGCATATTCCATGTATCCGAAAGCATTTCTGGAAGAACTGGCAGATGACAATTCAGCAGCCTGGGTGAAAGAAAACGGAACCTTGGATGAAGAAAAAGTGAAAGAGTTCCTTGAGCAGGCCGGAAGAATTTATCAGGCTGGAAAGGATGGCATCGAGGAATTAAAATCTGCTTATCCGCAGGCCTTTGATGAGGGTCAGCAGGCAGAGTATGACAGGTCTTACGGCATCTCAGGGGAGACCATAATGCTGCTAAACGGGAACTGCAGCTTTGCTGTGGGCGGTGTCTATTCTCCTATGGATTTTGCATATGTGACTTCCATGGCAGACACCGATTCTTCCTTGTCCTATGGAATTTGGAATGGACAGGCTGCAAACTGCTTTATCCCGGTGAACAAAATCGGAATCAGCTCCAAGGCCTCCCAGAAGGAGGCAGCAGAGAAATTTGTACAGTATCTGTTTTCAGAAGAGGGGCAAACAGTTTCGCAGAAGGACGGATTCCCTGTAGTGGAAAGCGTGTACGATGGAGAGGACTACTGGAATCAGGGCGAAGAAGGAAAGGTTCTTGGCAGCGGCTATAGAGACAACAGCGAAACCGGTCAGGGAGTGGAATATAAGATTGTGGTTCCGTCTGCTGATAAGGTAGACGCACTGAAGCAGCTTGGAAAAACACTGACTACTCCGATTCTGGATAATGCCATTATTACCAGTGCGGTCAGTGAGGCTGGCGTGCGCTATCTGAACGGGGAAATCGGACTGGATGAGGCTACAAATGCAGTGATTCAGCAGGTGAATCTGTATCTTGCAGAGTAAATTTGATTGTAATTAACAGGAGGGGTGCTGCAGCTGGGGAGAAAGTACCAGCTGCAGCGCAGTATGGAGAGTATAAATGTTTAAAAAGCTGCACAGGCAAATGACAATATTTTCGGCATTGATCACAAGCGGGATTCTGATTTTGATGGCAATTGCCAGTCTTGTGATTTTTGAGCGGGGACTTACCCGCAACAGCTATGAGAGGTTTTTAAATAATGGAAATTCCTGTGTAGCTTACCTGGAAACCCAGAGCGTGCTTTCCCACAAATGGATCCTGGAAGCCAAGCAGGAATATGGAGTGGAGCTTCGGATCCTGAATAATGGGAAAAGGCTGTTTTTTGACAAGCTGAATGAGGAAAGCAGCTCCAATGCTTCAGGGGAAAATGGCCGGAAAAGCTCTGTGGAAAATATGCTGGCGGAGGCTGCCAGAATCTCCAGGGAGGAGCAAGGGCTGGATGTAGAGTATACGGGAAGCATTTCCCTTCCCAAAGAAGTTTATTTTGAGACAGCAGATTTTTATGCATGTACGGCGCTGATTCCAAAGGGAAGCGGCGTGTTAAGCCTGGTGTTGGTGTATCCCCTTGACGGATTGAAGGGACAGATTTTTCACCAGAGGATTTTGTGGGGAGGATTGCTGCTGATCGCGGTGCTGGCACTGGTTGTGTTTTCCTGGTTTTTTACCGGGAAAATACTGCGGCCGCTGGAAGAGAACCGGAAAAGGCAGACTCAGTTTATTGCTTCGGCCTCCCATGAGCTGCGGTCACCGTTGGCTGTGATCTTATCAAGCGTTCAGGCCATAGAGGCGGATCCGGGGGAGTGCAGGCGCTTCCTTTCCACTATTAAAAGTGAGGGAACCAGGATGTCCCGGCTGATCGGGGATATGCTGGCGCTGGCAAATGCGGACAATAAGTCCTGGAGTATTATGAAGTCGCCCTGTGAGCTGGATACTTTGCTTTTGGAGACGTATGAGAAGTATGAGCCGTTGCTTCGGGAAAAAGGAATTTCCATGAACGTGGAGCTTCCAGATGAGTCTCTTTCCCCGTGCAGATGCGATGGCGGACGGATCAGTCAGGTTCTGGGAATCCTTCTGGATAATGGTGCCAGCTATGTTCCTGCAGGTGGAAAAATCAGGAGCGGTGTGGAAGAAAAGGAAAAATATTTTAGGATTTATGTGGAGGATAATGGACCGGGGATTTCGGATGAGAATAAGGAAGCAGTGTTCCAGAGATTTTACCGGGCAGATTCCTCCAGGAAGGATAAGCAGCATTTTGGACTTGGGCTTTGCATTGCAAAGGAGATCGTGACGCTGCATCATGGAAGCATTCGGATTGAGGATACAAAAGGAGGGGGTACTACTTTTGTGGTTCGGCTGCCGAAGTGACAGAGGCTTTTGGGATTGCGTTTATGCAGGTCTGGCGGGATTTAGTGAAGCAGTTGTTACCAGGACGTGAGTTCACAATGTATATTCATCGCAGGTCGTCGCAACACTCCAACGAGCTAACTGCCAACTGCGACTAAACATCTCAGGAGAGCCTTCGATGTTAAGTCTTCGTAGACAGTGGATCTCGTCTCCGTTAAAAGCGCTCCTGGAATGACCTGCTCACGAATATACATTGCGAACTCACTGGTTACTGGCAAAGAGAATGTGCTAAAACGATACTTCTTCGCTGGCGCTGGGAGGGAATTCAGACAGATACACATACTCTAAGGCTCTGCTGTTTCCAGGTGCAAACCCGAAGCCTATTGACCGGCACTAAGGGAATTCCAGCGATGCACAGCCTCTGGGCACCTGTTACTCCTAGAGCGTGTTTGAAAAAGGCTTTCTGCAAAATATATCGCAAAGTGGGGCATGCAGATCGCGGGAATAGTTTTCAATAGCCAGCGTTCCCCTTGATTCACTAAATCCCCTTTCAGTGATACACCTCCATCTGATACCCAACTCCGCGGATGGTTTTTAACTGGAGACTGCTGTCTACGGCGTGCAGGCGGCGACGGAGGAAGTGGATGTAGTTGTCCAGGTTGCCGTCTTCTACATCAGATTCCAGGCCCCAGACGCGGGAGAGAAGAAGGGTTCTGGGGAGTACCTGGCCTGGATTTCGGAGAAACACCTCCATCAGGGTACTTTCCCGCTTGGACAGGGTGCATTCCTTCGCCCCTTTAGAGAGCCGTCCGCACTCCGGATCAAAGGACACATCCCCAAGCTTCAAAAGCCCCAGATCGCCCCATTTGCCAGGACGGCGCATAATGCTGCGGATTCGCGCCAGCAGCTCCTCAAAGGCGAAAGGCTTCACCATATAATCATCTGCACCGCAGTCAAGCCCCGTAATCTTGTCCTCAAGTTCTCCAAGTGCCGTAAGAAAAATCACAGGTGTGGATACATTCGCTTTCCGCGCCTCCTTTAAAACCTGGGTGCCGTCCATAGAAGGAAGCATGCGGTCCAGGATCACAAGGTCATACATGTTTTCCTGCATATAATAAAGCCCCTCCGCGCCGTCCAGGCACACATCCACTGTGAAATTGTCTTTCTCCAGGCGAAGCTTCGTAATCTCCGCCAGTTCTTTATCATCCTCTATCATTAAAATACGCATTGCAAAAACCTTTCTGATCTATTTTCAATTTTGGCATTTTTCTCATTGTACCACAGAAATCTAAAAAATATCTCTAAAAAAATTTCTAAAAAAATCAATTACTCATTTAGAGAGAAAATAGAGATTCCACTGTTATCTTTACTTCATCAGGAAACATCATTTCCTCCAGACAATGAGTGATGAAAAGAGGGTTTATCTTTGAAAAGAAAACGTGCCTTCAAAGGCATTTTATTTATTCTGCCAAGCTTTGCAGGCGTCTGCCTGTTCTGGCTCCTTCCTTATATGGATGTGATCCGCCGCTCCTTTTTCAGTGCAGTGGGAGGGACGTTTACAGGACTGAAAAATTATGAGACCGTTTTTGCTAATCAGGCATTTCTGCTGGCTGGAGAAAATACCATTCGTTTTTTCGGAACCTGTATTCCCTTGCTGGTGCTTCTGTCATTAATAACAGCTGTACTGATAAATGGACTAAAGGAAATGCACAGACAGCTTTTGAAAACAGCCTTTTTACTTCCCATGGCAATCCCGGTTGCCTCGGTTGTACTTTTATGGAGAGCTCTGTTTAATGGACAGGGAATTTTAAACCATTTACTGTTCATGCTGTCCCTGAAAAACGTGGACTGGATGAATACAGGCGCCTCCTTTGGCGTGCTTGTGATCAGCTATATCTGGAGAAACCTGGGGTATGACATTGTTCTCTGGCTGGCGGGGCTGTCTGCCATTCCGGAGTCCCTTTATGAGGCTGCCCATGTGGACGGGGCAGGAACCTGGAAATGCTTTACCTGTATCACCATGCCAAACCTTCTCCCCTCCCTTTTTACCATTGTGGTACTGTCTCTGCTAAATGGCTTTAAGGTGTACCGCGAGGCCTATCTGGCAGCAGGAGACTATCCACAGGAAAAAATGTATCTTCTTCAGCATCTGTTCGATAACTGGTACAGAGACCTTTCCATAGACAAAATGTCCGCGGCAGCTGTGATCACGGGACTTGTGATCATGGCACTGATCCTGCTTTTGCAGAGGGCCTGGGAAGGGGATGCATAAGGATGAAAAAGATAACCGCATTTTTGCTTACCCTTTTGGCCCTTGTTTTCGTATTCCCGGTTCTGTTCCTTGCAGTGGGCTCCCTGATGGGAAAAAACGAGCTTACGGATCTGCTTCTTCCTGTTTTAAAAACAGGAAGCACAGGCTATGCCTCCTGGAAGCTGTTCCCGGAGTATCCTACTTTAAGATCCTACGTGGAGGTGCTATTAGATTCCCCGGAATTTTTCGTCATGTTCTGGAATTCCGTGAAGATCACATTAGGAGCACTTGCAGGCGAGCTTCTTGTAGGAATGCCTGCGGCTTGGGGATTTGCCAAGTTTGATTTTCCAGGAAAAAAAGGATTGTTTACTTTGTATATCGCACTGATGATGATGCCATTTCAGGTTATGCTTCTTGGCAATTATCTGGTGCTGGATGATTTACGGCTTTTGGACTCGCTTTTGGGGATTATTTTCCCGGCGGTTTTCTCTACATTCCCCGTATTTATTATGTACCGCTTTTTTGAGGGAATCCCTCTGGCGCTTCTGGAAGCGGCAAGACTTGACGGCGCAGGTGAGCTTCGGCTGTTTTTTATGATTGCCATCCCCTTAGGTTCACCTGGCGTCATTTCTGCCATGGTTCTTGGATTTCTGGAATACTGGAACCTGATCGAGCAGCCTATGGTATTTCTGAAGACAAAGGAGCTGTGGCCCCTGTCTTTGTATCTGCCAAATATTGACATGGATCATGCAGGCACTGCTTTTGCTGCGTCTATGGTTGCCCTGATTCCGGCTGTACTGGTGTTTTTTGCCGGGCAGGATTATCTGGAGCAGGGAATTGTCTCTACGGCTGTGAAAGAATAAAAATGGAAAAGGAAGATTGGAGATTGACATGAAGAAAAAATTGATTGGTGCGGCGGGGATGTATTTTGCCGTGATGCTGATTTTTACTATATTATCAAGAGCGGCGGATTCTGTGAATGTGATACAGATCCAGGTAAAAAATCCCCAGAATCAGATGGTGACCCATGAGGTGACAGGCACCGGAAAAGTGGAGGGCAGCCAGGAGATGGCTGTATTTGTCCAGGAAAACCTGCAGGTGGAGCAGGTTTTGGTCCATGCCGGGGAAACGGTGAAAAAAGGGGATGCCCTTATGAAGCTTTCAGGCGAGAGCATTTCATCTGCCGCAAAGGAACTGGAAAATAAGATCAAAACCCTGGAAGGCCAGGTGAAGGATCTGGAAAGCCAGAAAAGTGTGGATAACCAGAAACAGGCGTCTGAGCAGTCCTGGGCGGAGAATTCTTATGCGCTTGCTGCGCAGAGCGGAAATGTTTCTGTGGATAATGCCAGGGCGGAGGTGAATGTTGCCAGACAGCGCCTGGAGGAATTTTATCAGGAGAGAGAAGCAGCTGCGCAGGAAAAAAATGAAATGGCAGGCTTTACCTCCGGCGATACCGGGGAGGCAGAGGACGGGGCTAGAGAGTCAGAAGCTTCTGTAAATAGCTTTGAGAGCGGAGGCGAGACGGAGACCGCTCGGGAAGAAGCACAGCAAGATAATACCGATTATAGCATCGCGGCGCAATCTGGCAATGAGACTTTAGATGGCAGTTCACAGCTATCGGATAACGGCGAGTTAGAGGAAAACTCCGGGACAAGTTCAAGCTCCGACGCTGCTTCCACCCAGGATGATTCCGCCACAGAAAAAGCCCTCCAGGACGACCTTCGCGGGAAACAGGAGGCTTTAAACGAGGCAATCGCAGGAAGAAACCAGACTCTTGCCAGTGCCGGCAAAAATATATCCGATGCCAACGCACCCCAGGCCTCTGACAGTACTCTGGAAAATACAAAGCGGGAGCTGGAAAACACAAAGGAAGATCTGGAAAAAGTGACCCTGCTTCAAGATACGGGAGGAATCATAACATCACCCTCCGACAGTGTCCTGAAAAGCCTGTCCGTACAGACGGGAGACATTACCGGGCAGGGCGCTGCTGCAGTCCTCTATCTTCTTGACGATGATTTCCGAATGACCGGAAGCATTTCCAAAGAAAACCTGAAATACATTGATACCGGCATGGATGTTCAGATTACAGATAATAACAATAATGACATATCTGGTGCATCTGTGGAGAGTATCACAGAAGATGAAGAAGATTCTGATATTCGGAAGCTTTCCATTTTACTTCCAAAAGACAGCTTGTCTATCGGACAGACTGCGCAGTTTTTCATATCAAAGGACGCTGGCCCTTATGACTGCTGCGTTCCGCTGACTGCACTTTATGAGGAAAACGGCCAGAATTACGTGTATGTGACAGACACGGAAAACACCGTGCTTGGAACTGTGATGGTTGCCCGGCAGGTTTTTGTGACGGTCAAGGACAAAAACCAGACAACAGCAGCCCTGGAGAGCGGAAGCATATCCTCCGGGCAGCAGGTGATCGTTTCTGCAAATCGGGAGCTGAAGGATGGCAGCCGTGTAAGGCTGGTGGAAAATTAAAGAAGGAACGAAAGTGAATAAAGGAAAAATTAATTTTAAATACTGGAAAAACATCTGCCTGTGGATCATCGCAGCCCTGCTTTTTTATTCGGGAATTCAGAATTATGCATCTATGGAAGAAAGCAATGCAGCTGTGATCGAACTCTACGGTACATACCCCGATCAGAAACGGGCAGAAGAAATCCTTTTGTCCGGTGCAAAAGCAGAGGAGTTCACAGATCTTTGTTTTGTATGGAATGGCGGAATGACAGATCTGCAAAATCCCGAATACGTTCGCCAGACACAGGTGGCAGTTACTGGTGTTCTTGGAAAGGCATCTCTGTACGACCGGGAGGGCATGGCCCTGGATGAGAACGACCAGGAAGGCTGCATTATAGATGAAAAAACAGCAGTGGAGTTATTTGGAAGCAGAAACTGTGTTGGCGGAGCAGTGGTTTTGAACGACAAAACCTATCTGGTTCGCCAGGCGGCATCCTGGAATATGCATCGGATTCTCATTCACCCCGATGCAAAGGACACCATTTACACCCAGGTGCTGGTCCGTCCGGCAAAAGGACAAAGTAAGGAAAATGCAGCTTCCGGATTCCTCATGAGCAACGGCTATTTTGGAACACTGGTGGATGACGGCTGGCTTGAAAATCTGACTCCATGGTTTCCCGCCGCGTTTGTTCTGCTTGCAGCCTTTTGTATTCAGGGAATCCTTGGCAGGCTGGTAAAAGGCAGCCGCTATTTAAGATGGATCCTGACAGCTTTTTTGTGGGGAGGATGCCTGTTCTTTCTCTCAGGCTGGATTACCTTTCCCTACGACTGGCTGCCGGATAAATGGTCCGACTTCTCTTTCTGGCCGGAAAAAATCCAAAAAGAAATGGAACTTTTCCGGTGGTATGTGATGCTTCCCAAAACAGCTGCCCAGGCAGAGCGTCTGTGCGCAGGCATGGGATGCATGCTAAAATGTGCGGCAGCAACTGTGATCATGCTGATTGCGGGCGTCTGGTAGGGCATACACAAAATGCTGTACCAGACGTCCTTTTCCTGTTTTGTCAAAAGAATTTTCCTGGAAAAGGAATATTTTGGTACATTTTTTCGTGAGAGATTTCTCTAAAGTATTTGCCAGAAGGGACCAGAGGTATTATAATGGAATGTAAGACCCTGGATCCCTTTTCAAACAGGCTTCAGCAGGGATGAGGATTTACAGTTGCTGTTTTATCTGGAAAATCAGAGCCGAAAGGGCAGGACAGTGACGACTTTTTATAAGAGATAAGGAGAGATTGAATGAGTAAAATTGCCATTGTAACGGACAGTAACAGCGGCATTACGCAGGAGGAAGGACGCAGACTTGGAGTGTCTGTGATTCCCATGCCTTTTTTTATTAATGAGAAAATGTACCTGGAAGGAATCACCTTAAGCCAGGAGGAATTTTACCAGTGGCTGAAAAGCGACGCCTCCATTTCCACATCCCAGCCAAGCCCGGGAGAGACTATGGGACTTTGGGATACCCTTCTGAAGGAATATGATGAGATCGTACAGATCCCTATGTCCAGCGGACTTAGTGCTACCTGCGCCACTGCAATGGGACTTGCCCAGGAATATGAGGGCAGAGTGCATGTGGTAGATAATCAGCGAATTTCCGTAACCCAGCGCCAGTCTGTGGAGGACGCCATTGCCCTTCGTGAGGCAGGCAGAAGCGGTGCAGAGATTAAGAAGATCCTGGAGGAGGAGAAATTCAATTCCAGTATTTATATTACCCTTGAGACTTTGAAATATCTGAAGAAGGGCGGAAGAATCACCCCGGCGGCAGCCGCAATCGGTACGGTTCTGAACCTGAAGCCGGTACTGCAGCTCCAGGGAGAGAAGCTAGATGCTTTTGCCAAGGTAAGAGGCAAGAAGCAGGCCAGACGTACTATGCTGAAGGCCATGAAGGCAGACTTCGAGGGACGTTTTGCCCAGTTTGTCCAGAATGGAGAGATGTGTCTTCAGGCTGCTTACACCGGCAACCCGGAAGAGGCACAGGAGTGGAAGCAGGAGATGCAGGAGGCATTCCCGGGAATGGAGATTCACATGGATCCGCTGTCCCTTAGCGTGGCATGTCACATTGGACATGGTTCCCTGGCAATTGCATGTTCACGTAAAGTGACCGTGTAATATACAGACAGGAGTTACAGAGTCAGAAATAGTTCTGTGAATGAACTTTTTTGAACTGCCGGGTGACAGAAATTGCAGAAATGATAACAGAAATAACATCCCCTCGGGGAATTTAGGAGGATTTATGAAAAAACTTACAGACTATATGGCGGAAGAGCTTTCTTCTGCATTCGAGAAAGCAGGATATGATCCGTCCTACGGAAAAGTAGGCGTATCCAACCGTCCGGATCTTTGCGAATACCAGTGCAACGGTGCCATGGCAGGAGCTAAAGCCTATAAAAAAGCACCGTTTATGATCGCTGACGACGTAGTAGCCAACCTGGCAGACTCCAAAGTCTTTTCCATGAAAGAAATGGTAAAGCCTGGATTTATTAATCTGAAGGTCAGCGAGGAGTTCCTTGCAGATTATCTGAAGGAGATGGAGAAGGACGAGAAGCTTGGTGCAGACACAGCCAAAGAGCCGAAGACCATCGTGATCGACTACGGCGGACCAAACGTTGCCAAGCCGCTCCATGTAGGACATCTTCGTTCTGCCATCATTGGCGAGAGCATTAAGAGAATCGGCCGTTTCGTGGGACACAAGGTGATCGGTGACGTTCATCTTGGGGACTGGGGACTTCAGATGGGACTGATCATCACCGAGCTGAAGCACAGACAGCCGGAGCTTGTATATTTTGATGACAGCTTTACAGGAGAATATCCAACAGAAGCGCCATTTACCATCAGCGAGCTGGAAGAAATCTATCCATGTGCAAGCGGCAAATCCAAAGAGGATGAGGCATACCGCCAGGAGGCACTTGAGGCCACTCACCTTCTTCAGCAGGGCAAGCCAGGATACATGGCTCTGTGGAACCACATTATGAATGTTTCTGTTACAGACCTTAAGAGAAACTATGCCAACTTAAACGTATCCTTTGACCTCTGGAAAAAGGAATCCGATGCCCAGCCATACATCCCGGATATGGTAGAGATGATGAAGGAAAAAGGCTTCGCATACCAGGATCAGGGCGCACTTGTTGTAGATGTAAAGGAAGATACCGATACCAAGGAAATTCCGCCTTGCATGCTTCTGAAATCTGACGGAGCTTCTCTTTATACAACTACAGACCTTGCTACCATTGTAGAGCGTATGAAGCTGTTCCACCCGGATGAGATTCTTTACGTTGTAGATAAGCGTCAGGAGCTGCACTTCATCCAGGTATTCCGCTGTGCAAGAAAGACCGGACTGGTAGAGGATGACACCAAGCTTTCCTTCCTTGGATTTGGTACCATGAACGGTAAGGACGGCAAGCCGTTTAAGACAAGAGAAGGCGGCGTTATGCGTCTTGAGAACCTGATCGCAGACATTGACGAGGAAATGTTTAATAAGATCGTGGAGAACAGAAGCGTCCGTGATAAGGATGCCAAAGATACTGCCAAGATCGTAGGTCTGGCTGCAATCAAATACGGTGATCTTTCCAACCAGGCAACCAAGGATTATATTTTCGATGTAGACCGTTTCACTTCCTTCGAGGGAAATACAGGTCCGTACATCCTTTACACCATCGTTCGTATCAAATCCATCCTGAACCGCTATGTGGAAGCAGGCGGAAACCTTGAGGCTGGAGAGCTTCTGAAGGCTTCCAATGGAAGCGAGAAGAACCTGATGCTTCAGCTTTCTGGATTTGGCAGCATGATTGAGAGTGCATTTGAGGAGAAGGCACCTCACAAGATCTGCGCTTATATTTACGAAGTATCCAATGCATTCAACAGCTTCTATCACGAGACCAAGATTCTCAGCGAGGAGAACCAGGCACAGAAGGAATCCTATATCCGCCTGCTCCAGCTGACCAAGAGAGTGCTTGAGACAAGCATTGATCTTCTGGGATTTGAAGCACCGGATAAGATGTGATGGGATTTGTAAGGAAAATTTCCTGAGATTATTTCGCATAAAGAAAACGTATTTTACAGGGCTGTGTATCTGCCAAGTTATTTCGGCAGGGCACAGCCTTTTTCAGACAGGCTCTAGTTCTTGACAGAATAATTTAGTTGTACTGTCATCTAACTGGTTGAACATACAACTAATTAATTTGAAATAAGTAATCGGGAAAGGAGAAAACCATGGACAGCACGCAGCGTAAAATGACAAAAATTGCCCGTGAGATCAGCAAATTCACCGTACAGATGATGAAGGAAGACGGCATCGGGACAGCGGAATTTGATGTGATACATTTTATCCGGCACAATCCAGGAGTGACCCAGACTGTGATGAGAGAGTCCCTGAAAATTGACAAAGGGGCAGCAGCCAAGCGGGTGGCAAGCCTGGAAAACAAAGGCTACCTGATCCGAAAGCACAATCCGGAAGACGGAAGAAGCCAGCTTTTATACGCTACACCCAAGGCAGAAGAACTGAAAAATTCCAAAGCACAGATCGAGACCATTTTTTATGAATGGCTTTTATCAGAGCTTCCAGAAGAGGAAAAAGAAGCGTTTTGCAAAACTTTAGATACCCTTTACTGGAAATCAAAGCGGCAGCGCCAGGCTGGATTCCCGGATGTGACACAAAAGGTAATGGAACACAAAGATGAGGGAGCAGAAGATGGAGAAAAGTGACAAAACCTTTCAGCCGGACAGAGTGCTTTCCTATTTCAAAAAAGAATGGAAGGTTCTTCTGATCGTGACCATTTCCGGCCTGATCTATAACCTGGGACTTCTGGCAGGCCTCTGGTTTGAGGGAAAAATGACCGGCTGTCTGGTTGAAATTCTGAGAGGGCTGGGACAGTTTTCCGACATGCTGGTTCTGGTGCTTGGATATGTGACAGCCATTGCGGTTGTCCAGATTGCCAGATACATCAAACGATTTTATGTGCGGCGTTTTGCCAACAATGTAAACCGCCGGATGAAAGAAATCCTGTATGCAGGCCTGGTAAGGAAAAGCCGCGCAAGCCTTCGGAAAGAGGGCGAGGGAAGCATTATGACCAAGGCAATCCTGGACGTAGATGACTGCGTGGAAGGAATGCGTAAGTTTACCACGGAGATTTTTGATACAGGAGTGGCCCTGGCTGCTTATGCGGGAATGCTTTTGTGGTATGATTTCCGGCTGGCACTGCTTTGCATGATTTTCCCGCCAATTTCCTATATGACGGCGGAAAAGATGAAAAAGATGATTCAGAGGACAGGGGCTGCATACAAAGAGCAGTCCGGATATCTGAGCAATGCCACTTTGGACAGGGCAGAAAATGCCATTACATACCGTGTTTTTGGATGTGAACAGGAGCGGCAGCTTGCATACGAAGAGAACCTCACTTCTTATGAAAAATCAGCAGTAAAGGCCAATATCTGGAATTCCGTAATGCCGCCGGTGTATCGGATTATTTCCATGGTCGGAGTTTTGTTTATCCTGTATTTCGGCCAGAAAAATGTTCTTGGAACAGGCTGGAGCACCTGGACCATTGCGTCCTTTACGACTTTCCTGGCATGTTTTGTGAAGATGTCCGTAAAGTCCTCCAGTGCGGCGAAGCTGTTTAATGCAGTGCATAAGGCACAGGTTTCCTGGAAAAGAATCAAGCCGCTTTTGACAAAGCAGGAAGAAGAGAACGGGGCCAAGGCAAGGGAAAATTCTGAAAGACAGGATACAGAAGGAAAAGAAGCTGGTTTAGAAAATGTAACTCAATTACAGATCGGCCATTTGAAGTTTGCTTACCCGGATGGTAAACAGATTTTGAACGATATTTCCTTTCAGATCAAAAAAGGCCAGATGATCGGAATCACCGGTCCGGTGGCCTGCGGAAAATCTACTTTGGGAAAAGCTTTTTTGTGCGAATATCCCTATGAGGGACAGATCCTGGTGGATGGCGAAGAACTTCAAAAGATGACACCATCAAAGCGTACGGGTATCATAGGCTATCTTGGTCATGATCCAGAGTTGTTTAATGACAGCGTGGAAAATAACGTTCTTATGGGAACAAAGAAAAATGCAGAAGATTTCCTTAAAATGGTTTGCATGGATGAGGAAGTAAAGGAAATGGACAACGGCATACAGACTTTGGTTGGAAATGGCGGGGTACGTCTTTCCGGCGGTCAGGGAAAACGTCTTGCCCTTGCCAGAACCCTTTGCTATCAGAAGCCTGTGCTGATTCTGGACGATCCTTTTTCTGCCCTGGATAAAAGCACGGAGAAGCAGATTTTTGCAAATCTGAAAGAGCAGTCTAGGGAGAATATGGTTCTGTTGATTTCCCACCGTCTGTATCTGTTCCCACAGATGGATCAGATCATCTGGATGGAGGATGGAAAAACAGTGACAGGCACCCATGAGGAACTTCTGAGAAAGGTGCTGGAATATGAAAAATTGTTTATGGAGGAAGGAGGCGCAGGCAATGAAGAAAAATAAGGAAGCTATGGGAGCCCCAAAAAGACAGGTAAAAACCGTCATCTGGCAGACTGTGAAAAAGCAGAAATGGCTGTCCCTTGGAATTATTCTGGCCGTTGTCGGCGCTGTTGTGACTGCGCTTATCCCGCCTCTGATCCTGGCCCGGATCGTGGATACCATCACAGGCGGAAATAAGGCAGCCGTTTATATCCTGGTCCTTTATTTTGCAATGCTTGCATTTACCGGGTTTATGGAATCTGCAAGGGAAGGGCTTCTGACTGTATTCGGACAGAAGATTACCCATGCTCTTCGAAGCAGTCTTATGGAAAAATTCGTAAGCCTTACCTCTGATAACCTGACCAGGCAGGAACCCGGCACCCTGGTTTCCCGTTTTGTAGGGGACGTTGATACGGTAGAGAATCTTTTTACATCAGGAATCATTAGTATGTTTGCAGATGCCTGCAAGATTATCAGTATCCTGGTGGTAATCTGGTTTGAAAATAAGGGACTTACAGTGGTGCTTCTTGTAATGCTGCCCTTCCTGTTTGGGTTCACCAGACATGTGCAGAAAAACATGCTGACCGCTCAGATTGAAAACCGAAAAGCAGTGGGAAGAGCTTCCGGCCATGTTCCTGAGACCCTGCACAACATCCGCACCATCCACTGTCTTGCCAGGGAAAAATATATGGAAGAGCGTTATGACACCTATATTGGTGAGAGCTATCAGGCAATGGAGCGGACCAATTTCTATGATGCGGTGTATTCTCCGGTAATTCTGATCTTGAATGCGATTGTGGTTGCGGTTGTGATGCTGCTTTCTGCGTCCGGAAATCAGTCTGTACTGACCTTCTTTGGAATGTCCGCGGGAACTGCTGTGGCTGTGATCAATTACATTTCCCAGATTTTTACTCCGGTAGAAAGCCTTGGAATGGAGATTCAGACCATTCAGTCGGCTGTGGCTGGTATTCACAGGATCAATGAATTTCTGGCATTGGAAGAGAAGAGCCAGGTTGCGGCTGAAGGAAATATGGAAGTGCTGAAGGATGAGAAATTTGCAGAGCATGCAGGAGATAGGGAAAACCTGTCAGATTTTTCAAAGAAGTCTGTTTCTAAGAGTGGAGTTCCATTCGTAGAATTCAAAGATGTGACCTTTGGCTATGATGAGCATGTGGTGCTGGAACACCTGAATTTTAAAGTTATGGACACCGACCAGGTTACGCTTCTTGGCCGTACCGGTGCAGGAAAAAGTACCATATTAAAGCTGCTGCTTGGACTTTACCAGCCGGATCAGGGAGAGGTGCTGATCCACGGTATGCCGGCAGCTGCAGTGCGGGCAGAGGAAAGACGAAAGCTTTTTGGCTATGTGGAGCAGTCCTTCCACATGGTTCCAGGAACGGTTCGGGATCAGATCACTCTGTATGATAACCGGATTTCTGACCGTCAGGTGAAAGCAGTTGCAGAGCTTACCGGATTAAAGGAGGCAATTGAAAGACTGGAAAATGGGTATGACACGATCTGTACACCGGAGATTTTTTCCAAGGGCCAGTGGCAGCTGCTGTCCATTGCCAGGGCAGCTGCGGCCGAACCTAAAATGCTGCTTCTGGATGAGATCACCGCAAACCTGGATGCCGAGACGGAGAAAAGTGTGCTGGCGGCACTGAAGCGTGTGGCAAAGGATCGCACGGTGATTTCCATTTCCCACAGAACATCGGCGGAGTTGGGAAGAACTATCAGTATTTAAGAGAAAGCTATAACTGCTGTATGAAAACAGAAGTTAAGGAAGAGCTTATTCTGTGATCATATAGCAGTTTTTTATGGAAAAATAGTTGGAAAGGAATGTATAAATGGTCGGTTGCTGAGATTTTATGCAGTTCTGAAATTTTTATAAAGTACTTTTCAGATGAGGATTCTAGTGTTATAATTTCGATTACATTCTTAAATGCCCAGATGGAAAACGCGGGCATTTCATAATCTCTAATTTTATCTGATTTATCATTGGTTTTATTCACTTAATTTTTATTTCCAGACAGTTTTTTACATAAAAAAGAGGTGGTCATGATCAGTCTTACAGGCATGATTTTAAAAATGCGTTACTGCGTTGTGGAGGAAATCGGCTCCGGGGGAGAGGGACATCTGTACCTTGCCAGGGATATGGAGCTTGGAAATTACTGGGCAGTGAAGGAACTTCCCATCTCCAAAAAACGGGAAGCAAAGCTTTTGCGTCTGCTGGAACATCCTTTTGTTCCAAGGATGGTGGACTATATTGAGACAGAAGAAGCCTGCTACCTTGTGATGGAATTTATCCGGGGAAAGTCCCTGGGACAGTTGCAAAGAGTGGGGCATGTATTTACAGCAGAGGAAATCCTGAGTTATTCAGATACGGTGCTTCAGGTGCTGGAATATCTACATAATCAGAAGCCGCCCATTTATTATGGGGATTTGAAGCCGGATAACCTGATGCTGTCGGAGACTGGCAGGCTGTATCTGGTGGATTTTGGAAGTGCAGTACTGGGATTTGGAAATGAGCCCAGAATCTGTATGGGAACGGAGGGCTTCGCCGCGCCGGAGCAGTATCAGGGAAAAGTCAGTGAAAGAAGTGATCTTTTTGCTCTTGGAAAAACCATCCGCTCTTTGGCCGGGCAAAACTGGGGGAGAATTTTGTGGAAGATTCCGGGGCTGTGGCTGTTTGTGCATCGCTGTGTGCAGCCGCAGGAAGAAAAACGTCTGCAAAGTGCGGCACAGGCAAAGAAAATGCTTCTTAACATAGGGAAAAGAAGAGGGCGGACCAGAAAGAATATGGCAGTAGTGCTGGGAACGGCCGCAGTTCTGCTTGCTGGCGGCATGTTTTTTGCAGTGCGGGAGAGAAAGCCTTCCTTTAAGGAAGCGCTGACAGAAGTAACGACGCTTTATTATGACACTTTGGCAGAAAAAAACACTGATGAAAATGCGCAGGTAGGCAAATCCTGGGAAAATTTGTGCCAAAGGGCTGAGACAGAATTGCAGAAAATACAAAAAGAATATAAAGAAGACAGAGAGCAGAGGCGTATTTTACTTTTGCTGGCGGCGAATGCAGAACTGCAGAAAGAGTGGGAACGGGCAGCGGTATATTATGAACAGCTGCTTTTATACGCACCGGAATATGCAGAAGGCTATGGAAAATATGGCCTGTTTCTTCTGCGAAGAGGCCAGCGAAGCTCCAGCAGAAAGCTTCTGGCTTTATACAAAACAAGCGGGGCAGACGGAACGGACTGTCAAAGCGTGAAAATATGGGAAACGCAGCTGGAAATTGGTTGAAGCGTGAAGCTATGGAAAAATAACTGGAAGGCAGTTGAAGTGTGAAGATATGAGAAAAACGGTTGAAAAGAAAGTGAAACGGTGGAGAACTGGAGCGATTGTGATTATTATGGCTGGTATCATATGCGGCGGTATTCACAGCCAAATCTATGCAGGAGAGTTCGGCGGATTCGATATTGACATTGGAGGGGATGGGGGTACATTTGATGACTGGACAGAAGAATCGGAAGCGCCCCAGGAACCAGCGAAGCCAGAGCAGAGTCCAAATGGAGGCAGCAGCGCAAGCAGCCCTGAAACAAATAATAACAATAGCACAAGCAGTCCTGGAACAAATAATAATAGCAACGCAAGTGGTTCTGGAGCAAATAATAATAGTAGCGTAAACAATCCCGAAGCGAGTAATAACAGCAGTGAAGGCAGCCAAGGGGAGAATACCAGCAGCAATGAAGGCGGCTCCTGGGGGAATCCTAATGGTAATGAAAACAGCTATGGGGGAAATAATGGCAGTGGTGAAAGCAGTTATGGGAATCATAACAACAATAGTCCTACAGAAAACTATGAGCAAAATGCGGGTGCCAGTGAAGGATACTGCGCCAGCAACGACAACAGCAGCGGGGCGGGAAATAATGAGAATACCAACCCCAGCTACGCTCTAAATAGTCAATCGAAAAAAAGCAGTGATGGTACAGGAAATAAAGCTTCCAAAGAAAAAAAGTCAGCTTCAACTACAGATGAAAAAGCAAAAGAGAAGCCAGAGGAAAATCCAAAAGAAGATTCAAAAGAAGATTCAAAAGAAGATTCCAAGGAAATCAGTCCCACAGCCGCTCCCTCTGTGCATAAGATCACAGCACTTGGCACGGTTTTTTCAGCAGTTGGCATGGCAAAAAACTCACCGGAACTTAAATTTTATAACAGTAATCATGAAAATAAAGAAGAAACACAAAATACGGATGAAAATTATAACAAAACCATATATTTTCATCACGCAAAAACTGTCCCTATCAATGAATATCCCGAAATAAAGCTTGTAAAAACAGAAGAGAATCAGGATGTCACAATTTTGTCCTTACGCTTAAACGGGGAAGAAGCTTCCTGGCACCAGGAGGGGGATGCTCTTATCCTGGATGAGCCAATTACGAAGAAAACCAATTTCATAGAACTGCTGGCTGTCTTAGATGGAAAGAAGATCGTGAAAATGCCAGTCTGGACGATAGAATAAAATGATGATATAATAAACAACCATATAAGAAAAAGCGTAACCGTCTGGTACATTGGCAGTCATACGCTTCAAAATACTTGATAAACAGGAGGCTGACATATAGATGTATAAAGCAATTTTCTTTGACTTAGATGGAACCCTTACAGATTCCGGTGAGGGAATCACCAAATCTGTACAGTACGCACTAGAGAAAATCGGCAAGCCGGAACCGGATCTTCAGAAGCTGCGTATTTTCGTAGGACCGCCCCTTCTGGAGCAGTTTGAAGAATATGCAGGAATCGATGAGGAAACTGCAAGAAAGGCAGTGGAGATTTACCGGGAGAGATACGCTCCCATTGGTATTTTCGAAAACGAGCTGTACCCTGGAATCGAAGAAATGCTGTCCGGGCTGAAAAACAGGGGATATAAACTGGCCATTGCCTCCTCAAAGCCAGAGGTTTTTGTGAAAATCGTAGCAGAGCATTTTCACATTGATTCTTATTTTGATGAGATGGTAGGAAGTGAGCCGGAGGGCGGCAGAACCAATAAGACGGAAGTGATTGAGGAAGCACTTAAACGGCTGGGGCTTTCTGAACATAGGGATCAGGTAATGATGGTTGGCGACAAAGAGCATGACGTGTTTGGCGCAAGACGTGCAGGGCTTGAGTGCATTGCGGTTTCCTACGGCTATGGCACCGAAGAAGAACTGGAAAACGCTCATCCCTATAAGATTGTAAATTCCGCAGAAGAGATCCTGGATTTTTTCGCCTAAGCCCCAGAAGAAAGCAAAAACCTCCTGTGCTGGCATGGAAATGCCTGTACCCAATAGGAATCCATTTTGCTATTTCCCAGGTTTTGTCCTATCTGGGAATGTATCTTCTGGTGTGGCGGACAGGAGCTGATATTACGGCTTATTACCAACAGGCACTTCTGCTCACCGGGCTCACTGGAATCCTGGCATCTGTGCCCTGCATCTGGCTATACCGGGGGGATTACAGGAGAAGAAGCCTGACTGGAATTTTGGGAAGACTGGGAAAAGAACTGACGCCTGCCAGCATTTCAGATGGCAGAATACAGGACTTTGGTGCTGGAAGCGGAAAGAATGTATCTTGCTCCAGCCTCATAGGCGGACATCTTCACATTCCGGAAATGATCATGTTCCTTGTGATCGGTGCATTCCTGGGACAGTACGGAAATATTCTCATCGGACTTTTCCAGCAGTATTTAAACCCGGAAGTCTACCAGGAAACTCAGTCCCTGATCTCTGATGGAAAAAGCATCTGGAGCTTAATTTTCTGGATGGGTATTATCGCGCCTCTTGCGGAGGAAATTATTTTCCGATGGCTGGTATTTCTTCGCATGCGTGACAACATGCGCGTGGTAACCGCCGCGCTTTTGTCCGGCCTTTGCTTTGGAATCTACCACATGAATCTGCTCCAGGGCGTTTACGCCACGATATTGGGAGCACTTTTCGCGCTGCTTCTGGAATGGAGCGGGAAGCTGTTCACCAGTGTGCTTCTTCACATGGGCGCAAACATCTGGAGCCTGATCGTAAGTGATGTGATGCTGTACATGCTGGATCACACAGGAACTATGTCCGTTATGGTACTGAATGTGTTCCTGGTTCTGGCGGGAACTTACGGAATCTGGTATTGTTACAGGAAGTACCAGAAGAGAGGTTGTACTAGAAAAATATAAAAATCATACAGAAACTCAGAAAAACTTTCCTGCCGTTTCGCAGCCATCGCAGCTGCGTTCCGCCAGAAAGCTTTTTCTGAGTTTTTGTGTTTATAAATATTTAATAACTGTACCTATTGAACAGTACCAGCAAATATGTTATCTTAAGTGTACTAAACGTATTAATACACATAAGCACACCGAGACTTTATTAAAAAGAGAAAAAGGAGGCAGCCTGTCTATGATCGTTTTGGATTATCAGGACAGAAGACCGCTGTACGAACAGATCGTGGAGAAATTCCGGCATCTGATCCTGAACGGGGCGCTAAAGCCTGGGGAGAAGATGCCCTCTGTCCGGCAGCTGGCGATGGATTTATCCATCAACCCCAACACCATACAGCGGGCTTATATGCAGCTGGAGCAGGAAGGCCTGATCTACCCGGTGAAAGGGAAGGGGAATTTTATTGCAGACAGCCAGGAAGTGCGAAAGGCCAGCGTAAATGCTTACAAAAGAGAACTGAAATCCCTGATCCAGAAAGGAAAAGCAATGGGAATGGAAGAAGAGGAGCTGATCTACATTATCAGGGAATGTTACAAGGAGGGAATGTCATGATAGAAGTCAGGGAATGCAGCAAGGCCTTTGGTCAGACAAAGGCTGTGAATCAAGCAACTCTTGACATTGGAGACCGGGAAGTATTCGGTCTTGTAGGGAGCAACGGCGCCGGGAAAAGCACTCTGCTTCGGATGATGGCAGGGATTATCCGACCGGATCAGGGAGAAATTCTTATCGACGATCTGCCTGTGTACGAGAATGAGGAAGCCAAGAAGCTGTTTTTCTATATCTCAGATGACAGCTATTTTCCACCGAACTATACAGCGGTGGATATGGTACGGTTCTACCGGAACTTTTACCCGGAGTTTCGCATCAAGCTTTTCCATGAACTGATGGATCAGTTCCATCTGGAAAAGAAGCAGCGGATTTCCTCATTTTCCAAGGGAATGAAGAAGCAGCTTCTTGTGATCATCGGCGTTTGTGCCGGCACCAAATATCTTCTTTGCGATGAGACCTTCGACGGTCTTGATCCGGTGATGCGCCAGGCAGTGAAAAGCCTTTTTGCATCAGAGATCATGAACCGGGAATTTACTCCTGTGATCGCATCCCACAATCTGCGGGAGCTGGAGGATATCTGTGACCATGTGGGGCTTTTGCACAAGGGAGGAATCCTTCTTTCCAAAGACCTGGAGGATATGAAATTCCATATCCACAAGATCCAGTGCGTTCTTGGAGGCAGGCAGCAGGAGAAGGAACTGGAAAAAGAACTTCAGGTGCTGAAGGTACAGCATCAGGGCTCCCTTCTTATGATCACGGCAAGGGGAACCAGATCAGAAATCGTGGAGAAAGTCCAGGCGAAAAATCCTCTTTTCATGGAGGTGCTTCCTCTGACTCTGGAGGAAATTTTTATCAGCGAAACGGAGGTGGCTGGCTATGAAATCAAAAATTTATTCTAGCCGTTATATGAAAATTTCATCGAAAGGAATGATCTGGATTCCGGCATTTGTCACCATCGGCTTTTTGCTGGCGTTTCCGGTGACGGAGCTGATCATGCTGGGAAATTGGTTCGGAATGGAGTACACCGCCGAGCAGATCAGCCTCCTCTATGAAAATTTATGGCGGAATGGCTTTATGGTGAGTGGTCTTGCGGTGGCTGCTCTTGCGGCGCTGTTTAACGGGATCAGCCAGTTCTGGTATCTGTATTCCCCTAGGAAAATTGATTTTTACCACAGTCTTCCGGTGAAGCGCTCCAGAATGTTCTGGTACAAAAGCCTGCAGTCCCTTTTGTACTTTCTGCTCCCTTATCTGGTGATGGAATTTTTCAGCGTGTGTATCGGGGCAATGCGGGGATTTTTCAGTTTGCATCTGATGAGAATGGCATTTGTTATGCTGGTATTTCATCTGCTTCTGTATCTGCTGCTGTATTTTTCTGTTGTGCTGGTGATCTGCATTACAGGACATCTGCTTATGGGAGCGTTGCTTCTGGTGGCTGCGGCAGCTTATGGGCCAGTGTTTTCTGTGCTGCTGGATCTTTATGAAAGGGCATTTTATTATACCCGCAGTGAGAGTTCCTATTGCCTTGTGAAGGTGCTGAAAGAACTGATTTCACCAGTTGCCCTTGCCTATACTTTTGTGAAAAAATATGCAGAAGGAAATTATGGCGGGATGCTGATCGCGGTGCTTCTGGTGACAGCTGTGCTTGGCGGCCTTGGATACTGCGCTTTTGTACACCGAAAATCAGAAAGAACGGGGATGGCATTTGTTTTTCCCTGGGCAGGCACTGCTGTAAAATTCCTGGTGGTGGTTTCAGGCGGTCTTGGAATCGGCTTTGTTTTCTATATGCTGTCAAATGACAGTTCCAGAACGATCTGGTGGATTTTTGGATTGATTCTTGGAACGATTCTTTCTGGCGGTATTATGGAAATTATTTATTACAGGGATTTCCGGAAATTCTTTTCCCATAAGCTTCAGTTTGCAGTGAATGGAGTTTGTGTAGCCCTTGTGGCATGTGTGTTCTTTTTTGATCTGACTGGATATGACGAATATATTCCTTCCTATGATAAGATTGAAAATATAGCGATCGGATCTGCAGATAACAGTTGGGAAATTGCTTATAACGTGAAAGTAAATGAGGACGGCACTGTCACCATGCTGGATTCAGGGGATTCTGTGGGAAATGATCTGGGTGTTGACCAGAATATTTATGAAATCATGAAAAAACTTGCAAAAGAGAGCAAGGCAGCCTACAAAGAAATTTTGCAGGACAGCCATTCCATGTGGTCCAGTAATCTGTGGGATCCTTCTGGAAATACATTAGGAATCAAGGTGCGGTATGATCTGAAATCCGGAAGTGTTGTTTATCGTAAATATATGGTGGGCCTGGATGATATCAAGAATTTGTGGAAAGAGGGCATGACTGAGGGAACCCTGAAGTCAGAGTACTATTCCATTTTGGAACTGGATGACAAATATGTGGATGAGGTGAAATGTGATTTTATTACGGGACAGTCGATTTCCCTTTTCCAGGATAATAAGGCGAAGAAGCAGCTGCTGGTGGATGCTTTGAGACAGGATATCAAAGAAGCGGATTCAGAGGTGCTGACAGGGGAACCTTGTGCAGGCCTGAGTATTGGCTATTCTGGTGTGCCGTTTGTGGAAAGTGTGAACGCTATGGGAACGGGGCAGACAGGAAATTATTATTTTTCCCCATGTTTCTATGTATTTCCGCAGTTCAAAAGGACAGTTGAAATTTTGAAGGAAACAGGGTATCCTATCTCTATGGATGATGTGGATCTGAGTTCTGTGGAAGTACAATATTATATGGATGAATACCACAATGAAGTTTCATCCCCAATCGTTTACGATCAGCCAGAGCAGCTGAAGGAACTGAAAAAAGTTCTGAGATGTTATCAGCTGGTACCATTCTGGGAAAAAAGAGAAGAGGAAAGTTGGGACAGCCTGAAGGTTGTGATTGGTGGTGTGGAATCGGAGGCATCCTGGGCAATTCTGGAAAAGGATGTTCCGGAATTTATGAAAGAAGATTCACAGAGGGCATTGTCTTTTGAAGTTTTAGAAGAGGAATAAAGGATAGAAGGTAAGGGATAATAAATGGGAAAAGCAGTGAGACTGGACAAATTTCTGGCGGATTCAGGAGCCGGCACGAGAACAGATGTGAAGAAGCTGATCCAGAAGGGAATGGTTCAGGTAAATGGTGAGAAGGTGAAAAAGCCGGAACTGAAGGTGGACCCGGAGAACGATGTGGTGGAGTTGGGCGGAGAGCGCCTTGGGGCACGGGCAGAGTTTATGTACTATCTTTTGCATAAGCCAGCCGGGTATGTGAGCGCCACAGAGGATACCAGGGAGAAGACGGTTCTGGAGCTGGTTCCAAAGGATAGCAGGCGGAATCTTTTTCCAGTAGGGCGCCTTGATAAAGATACGGAAGGATTGCTTCTTATTACAGATGACGGCCAGCTGGCCCACCAGCTGCTTTCCCCGAAAAAGCATGTGGACAAGACTTATTTCGCTGTGACGGAAGGTAAAGTGGTGCCGGAGGATATAGAGAAGATCCGGGAAGGCGTGGATATCGGAGACGAGGAGCTGACCCTTCCGGGAAAGCTGGAGATCCTGAAAACCTGGGAAGTACAGATGCCTTCTGCATCGGTGAAAAGCACAGAATCAGAAGCTAAGTGGCGTTCCGAGATTCTTCTTACCATCCACGAAGGCCGTTTTCACCAGGTGAAGCGCATGATGGAAGCGCTTGGCAAAACGGTGATCTATTTGAAGCGAATGTCCATGGGGCCGCTGGTGCTTCCGGAAGATTTCCCGAAAGGTCAGTGCCGGGAATTGACAAAAGAGGAACTGGCAGCTCTGAAAGAAGGCAGATAGTCTGCCCGGCAGAATATTTGCATAAAAGGAAAAAAGCCTGAAAATAGCGGAAAATTTTGCAAAAACCCTCTTTACACGGAGGGTTTTGTCATGTTATAATGCAAAAGTTGTAAACCATCAAACACGCATAGAGATTCCCATGGATGGTGCCCTGACGGTGTGAGGTTGGGTCCGATAGGAAAGAGATCTGTGCGGAAGAATTTAACCAAAAGGAGAAAAAGACATGAGCGTTATTTCAATGAAACAGCTTTTAGAGGCAGGTGTTCATTTCGGACATCAGACAAGAAGATGGAACCCTAAAATGGCTCCATACATCTACACAGAGAGAAATGGTATCTACATCATCGACTTACAGCAGTCTGTAGGAATGGTTGACGATGCTTACAATGCAATCGCTGATATCGTAGCTAACGGAGGAAACATCCTTTTCGTTGGTACTAAGAAACAGGCTCAGGACGCTATCAAGACAGAGGCTGAGCGCTGCGGACAGTTCTATGTAAACGAGAGATGGTTAGGCGGTATGCTTACCAACTTCAAGACTATCCAGAGCCGTATTGCAAAGCTGAAAGAGATCGAGACCATGGAGTCTGATGGAACATTCGATGTTCTGCCTAAGAAAGAAGTAATCGCTTTAAGAAAAGAATTAGACAAGCTGCAGAAGAACCTTGGCGGTATCAAAGAGATGAAGAGACTTCCAGATGCTATCTTCGTAGTAGATCCTAAGAAAGAAAAGATCTGCGTACAGGAAGCTCATACACTTGGAATCCCGCTTATCGGAATCTGCGATACAAACTGTGATCCAGAAGAACTGGATTACGTAATCCCGGGTAACGATGATGCTATCCGTGCTGTAAAACTGATCGTTTCCAAGATGGCTGACGCAGTTATCGAAGCAAACCAGGGACAGACAGACGCTGAGGGCGAGATCCAGGCTGAGTCTGAAGAGTTCGCTACAGAGGAATAATTTAAGAAACTCCCGGATGACAGCCATGAGTGATTTATGGCTGCCTGCCGGATTCTTACCACACATTATCAATCAGGAGGAAATGTAAAATGGCTATTACAGCAGCACAGGTAAAAGAGTTAAGAGAGATGACCGGCGCTGGTATGATGGACTGTAAGAAAGCTCTTACAGCTACAGAAGGCGATATGGATAAAGCAGTAGAGTTCCTTCGTGAGAAAGGTCTTGCTACCGCTCAGAAGAAAGCAAACCGTGTTGCAGCAGAGGGTCTTTGCAAGACACTTGTTGCTGAGGACTCAAAGAGCGCAGTTGTTGTTGAGGTTAACTCCGAGACAGACTTCGTTGCTAAGAACGAGAAATTCCAGCAGTATGTTGCAGATGTTGCAGCTCAGGCTCTGACAACTACAGCAGCTGATATCGAGGGATTCCTTGCAGAGGCATGGACACTTGATACCACTAAGACTGTTAAAGAAGCTCTTGCAGCTCAGATCGCAGTTATCGGCGAGAACATGAACATCCGTAGATTTGCTCAGATGAAAGAGGAGAATGGTTTCGTTGCTTCTTACACACATATGGGCGGAAAGATCGGCGTTCTTGTTGACGTTGAGACAGACGTTGTAAACGACGCTGTGAAAGAGATGGCTAAGAACGTTGCAATGCAGGTTGCAGCTCTGAAACCTCTTTACACAAGCGACAGCGAAGTAAGCGCTGAGTATATCGAGCATGAGAAAGAAATCCTTATGGCTCAGATTCAGAACGATCCTAAGGAATCCCAGAAACCGGAGAAGGTTATCCAGGGAATGATCCAGGGACGTATCAAGAAAGAGCTCAAAGAGATCTGCCTTCTTGACCAGGTTTACGTTAAAGCAGAAGACGGAAAACAGTCCGTTGGAAACTACGTAGCACAGGTTGCTAAAGAGAACGGCGCTAAGATCACTATCAAAGGATTCGTTCGTTACGAGACCGGCGACGGAATCGAGAAGAAGGAAGAGAACTTCGCTGAGGAAGTTGCAAAGCAGATGGGTATGTAATCCATTAGCTTAAGTTTTCATTATATTATTTTAATAAGTCTAAATTTAAGTATTTAAAGGCCCTGAAAGCCTTATAAACACTACGTTTCACAGTGATTATAAGGTTTTCGGGGTTTTTTTCTATATTTTTCTAAAAAAATCCTAAATACCGCCAAGCATCGCTGGAAATCACTAAGAATCTTCTAAAATTGAGTATTGAGTAAGGAAAAACTGAGTAAAAGCAAAGGCTTGCAATCTTCAGCGAAGTTACTCAAATTATCAGCGGTTTCATCAGATCACCATAATTTTCAAAAAACAAATTATAAACTTAAAAACCAATTTTATAAGGAGGAGATCAGTATGGCAAGTACAGCGATAGGTGCAGCTGGCGAGGATGCTCGCACAATAACTTTTATGAACAAAGAACATAAGGAGTTCTATTTGGAATATCTGCCAAAATGCAGATGGAAAGATGTATATCACAAAGCATTGGTATATTGTCTTGGAATCGACAGAGATACACGAAAACACGTTAACAGAATTTATGATTTTAAAAATGGCAGTGTGAAGCCAGAATGTCTGCAGGAAGGATGGCAGACAAGTGGTAGTGTCAGAGTTGTACGCATGGCATTTAATCTCTACTGCAACGGTACACCCAGTGTCTATGACTATGAAGATGCGGAAAAGCAGTTATCGGAGTGCAGCTGTTATACAGTAGAAGATCTGTTTTGCTGTGGGTATGCAAAATTCTTTTGGGAGGCAATAAAGATACGTTATCCGGAATATTGCTCCTAAAAATGATTGGAGGTCAAAAATGCTGAAAATCAGATTACAGGGAACAACAAATGAACTGAAATGGTTTCGAAAAATATTGGAAAAGAATAGTAACTTTGAAATTTTAAGTATATCAGAGCCTTATCCAAATAAGGGGACAAACAAATATTTTCGTGTGTATGTAGACGTCGAAAGAATCAGACATTAGGAGGAAAAGTTATGCGCAGAGTAATCGCAATCGCAAATCAGAAAGGTGGAGTGGCAAAGACCACTACCACTATCAATCTTGGAGTAGGACTGGCCAAGGAAGGAAAGAAAGTTGTACTGGTTGACGCAGATCCACAGGGACATTTGACAATGGGACTTGGATTTCCAAAGAATTTGAGAGTGACACTGAAAACAATGATGGAAAATATTATCATGGGATTAGAGTTTGATCCCAAGGAGGCCGTTTTACATCATGCAGAAGGAATAGATGTGATTCCATCTAACAAACTACTTTCGGGAATGGATATGTCATTGTTCACAGTAGAGGACAGAGAAAAAGTTTTAAAGGAGTATTTGGAACTTCTGGAACAGGAGTATGACTATATTTTAATTGACTGTATGCCCTCATTGGGAATGTTGACAATCAATGCCCTTACTGCAGCTGACAGTGTATTGATTCCGGTACAGCCACAATATTATGCGGCAGATGGACTTATGGAATTGCTGAAAGTTGTGAAAGGAATTCATCAGAGATTCAATCCAGCTTTACAGATTGAGGGAATTTTGTTTACTATGGACAGTTGTCATTATAACAACTCAAAGAGAAACAAGCAGGCAGTGCGAGATGCTTATGGAGCAGAGATTAAAATTTTCAATCAAACGATTCCAAGAACAGAAGCTCTTGCCGAAACTGCATCAGAAGGTGTCAGTATTTTTTCTTACGATGCAAAAGGAAAAGGTGTGTACAGTTATCAGGCACTTGTCCAGGAGGTGCTGAATCATGCGTAAACCTAAGAAAGAAATTCAGCTTACTTCTTATGATGAATTGCTTGGAATCAATGAAGCTGAACAAAATAGCTTCAATCAGGTGGTTGAAGTGTCACTAAACGAGTTATATCCGTTTAAAAATCATCCATTTCATGTAAATGATGATGAAAAAATGGATGAAACCGTAGAAAGTATTAAGAATTATGGAATTTTGAATCTGGCACTGGTACGTCCTCGTCCAGAGGGTGGATATGAATTAATCGCTGGTCACAGGAGAAAACGTGGTTGCGAACTGGCTGGAAAAAGTAAAATGCCAGTACTCATACGGAACTATACCGATGATGAAGCCGTAATCGTTATGGTGGATTCTAATATACAGAGAGAAAATTTGCTTCCAAGCGAAAAGGCATATGCTTATAAGATGAAGATGGATGCAGTAAAACATCAGGGCATAAAAGAGGAAAACGCAGTTTCTGTTGACAGTGCAGATCTGGTTGGACAGGCTGCAGGTGACAGTGGAAGAACCGTTCAGCGTTACATACGTTTGACCTGTCTTATTCCGGAATTGCTGAAATTGTTGGATGAAGGAAAGATTAATTTTACAGTAGGTGTTTCATTAACCTATTTATCAGAAATGGAGCAGATTTGGGTGAAAGACTGCATAGTGTCTGGAGCAAGCTCTGTTACAGGTTCAATGGCAACAAAACTGAAGCAATACAGCGATGAAGGTAATCTGACAGAATTAGCGGTACAGCTTATTCTGAATGAAAAGAAAACAGAGACAGGAAAAGTTACTTTAACTGAAAAGAAAATACGAAAGTATTTCCCAAAGGAATATAACAGAGAACAGATTGAACAGGTTATCTATGAACTGCTTGATAACTGGAAGAAAAGCCAATAACGAGGGAAGGAGGGAAAGCAAAATGGCAAAATCCGAAAGCACAAAAATAGAGTTTGGTTATTTTCACGATTATGAATCGGAACAGTTTGCTTTTTACCGTATTCCCAAAGTATTATTCACAGATGAATATTTCCGTAATCTGTCCAGCGATGCAAAGGTTCTTTATGGGCTGATGCTGGACAGAATGGCTTTGTCTATCAGAAATAATTGGGTGGACAATGAGGGGAAAGTTTATATCATATTTACATTGGAACAAGTGATGGAATATATGAATTGCGGAAAAGACAAAGGTGTGAAAATTCTTGCAGAATTAGATACTGATAAAGGAATTGGTTTGATTGAAAGAGTAAAGAGAGGATTGGGAAAACCAACAATTATTTATGTAAAGAGCTTTGTATATAGAAAAGAAAAAGTATTAGATTCAGCAGAGAATGATAACCGAAGTCAAGAAGTCGGAAAAGCCGAAGTCAAGAGTTCGGAAAAACCGAAGTCTGGAGTTCTGGAAAGTCGAAGTCAAGAGTTCGGAAAAACCGAAGTCTGGAAGTCGGAAAAATCGAAGTCAAGAGTTCGGAAAAACCGAACTACAGAAGTCGGAAAAACCGACCCTAATAATACTAATTATAATTATACTGATATTAGTAATACTGACAGAAGTAATACTGATCTTATCAATCTTTCAGATTCTTCCGAACAGCAATCAATGGATTTGATGGAAGAGATGGAGTTATTCCAGATGAATACTGCACTTGTAAAAAGAAATATTGAATATGACTGTCTTGTACAACGATGCAGACTAGGGGAACAGCAACAGTTGGATGAAATTGTGGCACTAATTGTGGAAACAATCAGCATAGAACGGGAGAATATTACGATCAGTGGAGTGAAATACCCATATCAGTTCGTAAAAAGCAGATTATTGTTGCTGGAAGAAAGCCACATAGAGTATGTACTTGACTGTCTGCATGAGAATACCAGGGAAGTAAAGAACATAAAAGCGTACTTGCTTACCTGTCTTATGAATTCAATAACGACAATAGGCAATTATTACCAGGCAAAAGTAAATCATGATATGTACGGAGGTGGCATATGAGAGGAAAAGGAATTATAACAAAATTGATAATTCCTGGTGCAATAGCTATGATTATCTGCTTAATTGTTCACCCTATGTGCATGAATGGTGAAATATTAGACTGGAGAAAATTATTGCTTTTTGTGGGAATACCTTTCGGAATCCAGAAAATGTTTTTGTTGGTCGTTCCAAGAAATGTGGGGACAGGGGAAATGCTTGGTTTGGTGGTACTTAAACTGATGGTAGGAAGTTTGATTGGAATAGGGGTTCTTGCCTGGAGATTATTAGCTGTAGCAGGCATTTGGCTAAAAAACGGCATTTCTGGAATTATATGGATCATAAAAAGACTGAAAGAAATGGTGATCAAAAATGAGCGAAAAGCAACTGGAAAAATTGTATTATAGCATTTATCCAATGAATCAATGTGAAACACAAAGTAAAAGTTATGAAGAGACAAAGGAACTGTGTGAAACATTAGAAAAGGAAATGATAAGTCTAATGAGTCCGGATCTGCAGGCAATGTTTGAGGATTACAAGGAATATACTTTAAATCTTAAACAAACAGAACAGAGAGACGCTTACATAGATGGATTAGCGTTTGGGATTCGCACAATTTCGGAAGCCTTTTTACATGAGAACAAAAATAGAATATGGTGATTGAAAAAGCAGTCTGTCAAGGCTGCTTTTTCTGTACCGCTTACATAGGAGAATGAGATGTGATTGATTTGATAATTATTATTATGGCAGGAATAGTGCTTTTGTTTTTGCTGTGTTGTTGCTTTATGGTTGCAAGGCTGTTGGATGAGGAAATATCTATGTATGGATATGAAGGAAAAGAAAACTGGGAAAGGGAACAACTTCCCGACAAATTGTCGAGAAGTTCAACAGATGAAAGACATGGAGATAAATGAAAAGATTCGTTATTTTCGGAAACAGAGAGGGCTATCGCAGGAGCTGCTTGCAGAACGAACAGGAATTAATGTGAATACAATTCGGAAGTATGAAATAGGCATACGAAAGCCGAAAGTAGAACAATTAAAGAAAATTGCGAATGGACTTGAAATTAGTGTAATAGAATTTTTGGATATTGAAATAGAAAATGAAGCGGACTTGATTGCTATGCTGAAAAAAATCAGTCCGTTTTTTAAGTGGGACGGATTGCTTCATGTATTGGAGGGGGAAAAGTTTTTATGATTGGTGTAGGAAGTGCATTGATATCGCTGTTTCTGGTTTTGGTTTGTTATTCATTAACACTGACAGCGAAAAGAGCAGATGAAAACTTATTGATGATCTGTGAACAGAATCAGAAAATTGAAGAAGAGAAAGGAAAGCAAGAAATGGAATCAAAGAGAGACATTTTGAGAGTGATTGAAAAAGAAATCAAAAAAGGAAGTGCGCCAGTTGCATTTGCGGGTTTGGAGTTTTCCGAAGAATGTTATCATTTGGTAGATAGTCAGGCTAAGATGAACCAACTTTTAGATTATTTTTTTCGCAATGAAGAATACGCAGCTTTGGCAGATCGGCAGGTGAAAAGTAATATCTATGCAGAAATGGGCAAAAGGCTGAATTTCCGTAGTGCCAGATCTGATCGAGACAGAAAGAATATGGAGGTAGCGGCGAAACGATGGATTAAGAAAAAGCATCCAACATTTGATGGTGATGTATATGTCGAAAATATCCGGTGTTTTCTGGATATTTCCCAGGAAGAGTTAGAAAAACGTAAATGTACAGTCAATGAACAGGATACGACAGCACTTATTTTCAGCCAGAAACATCTTGAAGCATTATACTTGCAATGTCTTATGCACAGACGAAACGCAATGCAAGAGGTTCTGGAATTAAAAGGTTTGTCAGAAACGTGCAATCGGATTTATAAATTGCAGGATGTAGATGTATTATTTCAGTGTTTACTGATGGATCAGATGGATTGGGAAGAAGGAAAGTTGTATGTGCAATTCAGTACTGTATATTTATTACTGAGTTTAAGAAATAAATGACAGAATAAGTATGATTGGTTATAATAAAATAAATTGAACAAATAAGTAGAGGGAGGGTCTGATGAATAAAGAAGATCATTTTATAGATACAGATAAATTGGGTGATGTGTTACTTGAGTTTTCAAAAAAAATAAGTCGTTTCTCACAAAATATACCAGATACTTTATTTGGAAGTTTGACAGAATTTTTAAAAAATATACCAGATGATGTTAAGAATACGCAACTTTTTGCAAACGTTCAAAAACTAAGTAATTATGATTTGAATTATGAAGATGTCTGGTGGTTGGTAGACAGTTATGGGCTTATTGATAAAGAAGATGCGGAAGAAGAACTTATGGAGTATTATGAGCAAGAAAATAAATTACATTGTTATATAAAAAGTATTATAAGCAATCCGTCCATAAGTGAACGTGAAAAATTAGTAATATTGTTATCACATATAGAACCGTTAATATATAATACTTTAAATTACACGAAACAGCCTTATTCAAAAGTGAAACAAATAGTAAAACGAATGTCTATAGATGAAAATGAGGGAATGTCTTCTGAGAGTGTGGGAAAACTTTACGTTATGGGAATTACATATGTAGTGTTTGCAAATACTGACGCTTATACAAAGGAAATTGATAAAAGAATTCCGTTTAGAAATAATATTCTGCATAATGGGATTGTTGAATATGGAACGGATGATATACATAGTGCATATGAGTTGTTAGTTGAGTTCATTTCAATGCTGGTATTCATAAAAAAACAGCTTATTAATGAAAAAACAAAATAGAGAATTTGTAGCCGGTTGCTCCATTTTATTAGAAATTGGAATCAGCCGGCTTTTTATATTTTAAAGAATACTTCTCGACAATTTGTCGGGAAGTGGAAAGGAGCCAAATTCCGATGAAAATATATCTCCCCCATCTGTTAGTTCCACCATAATTTGCTGATCAGAATCGAAAGGAGGCGTGCAAATTGCAGGAAGAAGTTACTCAGAAAACAATCGCATTGTCGGTTAAAACTGCAAGAGTGACTGCCGACGTGTTAAAAAATATGCTGCGGAAGTATCTGTCAGGACAGAAACAAAAAGGAAAGAATCCTTATAAGGTTGGAAAACAGTCATACAAAGAACTGAAAAGCCAGGGTTCTGGTTTATCCAATATTGAAATCACAGATGGAAATATCAAGTCCTTTGAGCGTGTGGCGAAGAAATATCGCTTAGATTTTGCCTTGAAAAAAGACAGTTCGACCAAGCCACCGACTTACTATGTGTTCTTTAAAGGGCAGGATACAGAAATGATGAATCTGGCATTTAAGAAATATTTGGGTGTACAGATGAATAAAAAGGATAAACCATCTATTATGAAAAAACTTATGCACTTTAAGGATGCTGTGTCTAAAGGAAAGAACAGAGAACGAGCAAGAGAACAGCAGAAAGACAGAGGGCAGAGTTTATGACGGAGAAAAAACGGCAGCATAAGAAGAAAAGAAGAAAAGTTCAGCATATCAGAGGCTCTCCGAAAAAGAGAAAAATATCTGGAAAAGCTTTTTTTTCTTCAGAGAGTATCCCAGGAAAAATGCTTGCGGATGTGAAAAATCAGATTACGGATAAGGCAAGTGAATTGAAGAGGACAGATCAGAAAAAGCTGTTTTTAGCTAATTTCCCCTATCTGATGTTTGCTTATTTTTTCAATAAGATTGCCTGGCTGTATCGGGTAAACACCGGAGCAACTTCCTGGGATAAATTTATGAACACTATTACTTATTTTGAACTGGCGTTTCGGAATCTCTGGCCAAGTTTGAATTATATGGATCTGTTTTGGGGAATCGCAGGAGGCGTGGTTGTAAAATTTGTTATTATTTACCGCACGAAAAATGCCAGGAAATATCGGCTGGGTGTGGAGTATGGTTCTGCCAGATGGGGAACAGAAAAAGATATACGACCATATGCGGATCCAGAATTTGAAAATAATATTATTCTCACAGAAACAGAGAGTCTTACTATGTCAAGCAGACCAAAGAATCCGAAATACGCCAGGAATAAAAACATTCTGGTAATTGGCGGTTCCGGTTCTGGAAAAACCAGATTTTTTGTAAAGCCTAACATTATGCAGATGCACAGCTCTTATGTGATTACTGATCCGAAGGGAACTGTGCTTCTGGAAGTTGGCAGTATGCTGGCAAAAGGCAGTCCGATGACGGATGAGAATGGAAAAATCGTGCGGGACAAAGAGGGAAAAATTATATACGAACCGTATAAAATCAAAGTTTTGAATACAATTAATTTCAAAAAATCCATGCACTATAATCCATTTGTATATATCCGCAGTGAAAAAGATATTCTAAAACTGGTAACAACCATTATTGCTAATACCAAAGGTGAAGGGCAGCAATCGGGTGAGGATTTTTGGGTAAAGGCGGAAAAACTCTATTATTGTGCCCTGATTGGTTATATCTGGTATGAAGGCAGGGAAGAAGAAAAAAATTTTAATACTCTGTTGGAAATGATCAATGCGTCAGAAGCCAGGGAAGATGATGAGAATTTCAAGAATCCAGTGGATCTGATGTTTGATGAACTGGAGCAGAAAGACCCGAACCATTTTGCGGTAAGGCAGTACAAAAAATACAAGCTGGCTGCAGGTGTTGTATGCTCTAAAAGACTTCTTAATCAGATGATTTGGAAGTCTCTTAGAACACACAACTTTACATACCGAAGAAAGGAGACAAAACCATGAGCAAAAGCGAGAAAATCACTGCTCTTTACGAGCGTTTGAGCCGAGACGATGATATGGATGGCGAGAGCAACTCCATATCCAATCAAAAAAGACAGTTGGAAGACTACGCTGCCCAGCATAATCTTCCTAATATCGTCCATTTTACGGACGATGGCATAAGTGGCACTCGATTTGACCGCCCCGGATTTCTTGCCTTGATGAAAGAGGTCGAAGCCGGGAATGTGGAGTATCTGTGCCTAAAGGACATGAGCCGTCTGGGGCGTGATTATCTGAAAGTCGGTCAAATCATGGAAATTCTGCGACAGCAAGGTGTCCGTCTCATTGCTATCAATGATGGCGTTGATACTGCCAGAGGGGACGATGATTTTACCCCTTTCCGAAACATCATGAACGAATATTACGCACGAGACACCAGCCGTAAAATCCGTTCCACTTTCCAAGCAAAAGGCAAGACAGGCAAGCATCTTACAGGCTTAGTAATCTATGGTTACCTCTGGAATGAGACAAGAGACCAGTGGCTTGTAGATGAATATTCGGCAGAGGTTGTAAAGCGTATCTTTTCAATGACGATTGAGGGCATGGGACCTTATCAGATAGCAAACAGGCTGAAAGAGGAAAAGGTACTCATTCCCTCTGCATATCTGGCACAGTTCAACGAGGGTGTGAACAAAAACAAGACTTTCAAAGATGTTTACGGCTGGGGTTCTTCCACCATCTGCAACATTCTTGATAAGCGTGAGTATTTGGGACACACCATCAATTTCAAGACCCGAAAGCATTTCAAGGATAAGAAAAGCCATTATGTGCCGGAGGACGAATGGACGATTTTTGAGAATACCCATGAAGCCATCATTGACCAAGAGACCTTTGACCTTGCACAGAAAGTCAGAAGCAAGGTACGCCGTTATCCCGATGGCTGGGGCGATGTTGCACCGTTGACGGGCTTGCTCTATTGTGCTGATTGCGGCGGCAAAATGTATGTCCACCGCTTTAACAACGGCAAACGCATTTCGCAATATACCTGTTCAAAGTACAGCAAAATCCCTGTTGGGACGCTCTGCAAGACCCAGCACCGTATCAATGAAAGTGTTGTGTTGGAGCTGGTAAAAGACCTATTGAAAGCCATTGCCGAGTATGCCAAGCATGAACGAGCCGAGTTTGTCCGAGTGGTGCAGGAGGCACAGTCCAGCCAGCAGACAGCAGAGGTCAAGAAACAGCGGACACGCCTTGCAACCGCAAAGCAGAGAATATCCGAGCTGGAAGTCCTGCTCTGCAAAATCTATGAGGACAACATCTTAGGCAAGCTCTCTGACAGCCGCTATGCCACCTTAGACGCTCAATACGAAAAGGAACAGAAAGAGTTGACCGCTGAAATCAGCACGCTGGAAAAGGCAATCAGTGACTATGAAAAGCACGAAAAGGACGCTGACCGTTTCATTGCTCTGATTGATAAATACGAGAATTTTGACGAGCTGACCATTACCATGCTCAATGAGTTTGTTGAAAAAATCCTTGTGCATGAGCGTGACCGAAAAGGCAGTATTCAGACCACGCAGGAGGTTGAGATTTACTTCAATTTCGTTGGGCGTTTCGTCCCTCCGAAGTTTGCGGAAGTAGAGCTGACCCCAGAGGAATTAGAGGAAATCCGCAAGCGTGAGGAACGCAAGGACAGACTTCATCAGAATTACTTGAAGCGTAAAGCCAGCGGTTGGCAAAGGCAGTACGAGGACAGAACAAAAGCAAAGAAAAAGGCTGAAATGGACGCAAAGAAAAACGCTCTCCGAGCCGAGGATATAGCAAAGGGCGTGTTCATTCCTGTCAGCAATATGCCGAAGTTAGAGCCGAAAATCGCACCACAGAAAGGAGCTTAATCATGGAACTGAATTTTATCAAATGTGGGGACTACTACATCCCAGACATCAAAGTGAAAAATCCGAATATCCGTCTTGGAAAATGGGGACGGATGCGGAAAGAGTATCTGCGACTGGCTAATCCGGTGCTGTTCTCCGACATGGTGCTGAATGAAACCCTCTATGAGCATTGTGCGGAGATTGAGGAAACAGCCAAGAAGCGTATGGAAATCATCGTGCCGCAGCTTGCAAAGGCATACGGTGTGACGGAGCAGCTCAAAGCAGAGAACCAAATCGAATGGGTTCGGCAGATGAACGCTTGTGTTGCACAGGCTGAGGAAGCTATCAAGGGCGAGTTGATTTACTGCTGAGAAAGGAGCATGAATTTATGATTTTAGAAGCAATCTTCAACGGAGAGATTTATCCGGCAGAAACGGTAGTACCGAAATCAGAGAAGTTTCGGGAAGCTGGACAGGCAATCGCAGACACCATGCGATACTTTGAGCAGACATTGAGCAAAGAAGATTATGCGAAGCTGGATAAGCTCAATGACCATTTTGCAGACTGCCAGACCATGCAGACCGAAGAACATTTCAAGTATGGTCTTTCAATGGGTGTTCTGCTAATGAAAGAGATATACGAACTGTCCGATTTTAAGTAAAAAAGTCAAGTGCAGAACCAACAATTTAATATCGTGAGCAAAGCGACAGGTATTTCTATTCTGAGTATCTGTCGCTTTTATTTTATCAACTATCAAGGAGGACTTTTGAATGAAAATGAACCTGAATGAAATGAAAACCCTGTATACCTTTGGTTGCCCGAACCGTGAAGCAACGGTTGAGCGTTTGCGTTATGTGGCTGCCCTTACACCTGATCCAGCGGCAAAGAAACTGTTTTATATGCTGTCGGTCAAGTTGAGTGACGAAAAGTGCGACAAATGGTATCGTTGTTTCTACTACAATCTGCGTTTGCAGATGCAGGAATACTACCAGCACAAGGCAGTCATTATGGATAGTTGCTGGAATCATCACATGGAGAGATGTTATGGCGAAGCTGACGAAGTATGAAAAAGAAACAATCATCCTCTTTAATGAGGGCGAGGACACAGCCAATATCTACACCTACAATGCCAGCCTGCGAAAGCGACTGGCATTGTTCAGTAAAAAGCACCCCGACCTCTGCAAGTTGGAAAAATCCCATGAGCAAGGCGGTGTGACTTATCTGCTGAATAAGTCCAGACTTTCTATCCGTCTGCAACCGCCGTACAGCGAGGAACGCAGACGAAAAGCAAGCGAGAACGCCAAGCAAAACGGTTTCAATAGCCAGATGGAATGATGTAGCATTTTGGGTTGATTTGCGGTCAAAATGTCGGGTCTGCACTTGATGTTTTCTTTGGCTGTTAGCTAAAAAATACAGATTATATGAGGTGTACAATGTTGAATTAGAAATACAGATATGATATACTTCGAGTAAGGACATAGTCCTGCAATTATAAATTATAAACATAAGCTGTATACGGAAAGAAGGATTTTGATATGAATTATAAGCATCCTAATTTATTCGTTATGATACCATACGAAGAACGCAATAGAGTATCAGGCTATTTTGATTTAAGCGTTGTTGGAGAAGAATATGCAAAGTTACTTGGTGATTTAACAGATGAATTATCAACATATGCCGTGTCTAAAAATGATGTTGGAGAAAATGCTGTAATTATCCCAATACTGAGAGCAGGAATGTCTATGTCAAATAGATTGACAAAAAGGTTGCCTAAAGCAGATGTTGCACGAATTAGCATGAGACGTAATTTGCATACATTAAAACCATTTGTTGCTTGGGATGAATTTGAACAGATAAAAGAACCAGAAAGTAAAAGAGTTTTTATCACAGATCCGGCACTTGCTACAGCTGGTAGCATTTTGAAAACACTGGAACACATGAAAAAGTATGGTTTCAAAGATGAAAATGTAGTTATTATGGCAATGTTCGGATGTCAATCTGGAATAGAACGAATTTTTAAGGAGCATCCAGAAGTGAAGCTATTTTTAGTCCATATGGCAGACGGAATTAGAGAAGATGGGTATTTACTGCCGTATAATGGAGATACCGGAGATAGATTATATGGAGTAAGAGAAAATGAATATGTAATTTGATAATGTGGAGGTAAAATTATGAATTCCAGAGAATTATTAAATGCGCTAAGTGTCGCTGAGCGTTTAAAAGATACGACAAGGCATTGCTATACATCGAAAGGAAGACACGAGAGTGTAGCAGAACATAGCTGGATGATGACGCTGATGGCTTTTTTTATGCGGGATGAGTTTCCAGATGTTGATATGGATAAAGTTATTCGTATGTGTATTATTCATGATTTGGGTGAATGCTTTACAGGAGACATTCCTACCTTTGATAAAAAGCAAGTGCATGAGGATATAGAAGAAAATTTACTATTTAACTGGATAGATACGTTACCGTCTTATTATGCAGAAGAAATGAAAGCTCTATATAATGAGATGACAGAAAGAAAAACTGTCGAAGCTAAGATATATAAAGCTATTGATAGCTTGGAAGCTTTAATTCAGCATAACGCTTCTGATTTATCTACATGGATTCCGAAAGAGTATAAATTAAATTTGACTTATGCAGATGACCGAGTGAGTTTTTCAGAATATCTTACTACATTACGACAAGCTATACGAGAGGATACACTTGCAAAGATAGAAAAATAGTTATAAGTATTGTCTAAGCCAAAGGCGATCAACCGTAAAAAGTTGGTCGCTTTTGTTTTATCCATTATTGAGAAAGGAGCTTGCCTATGAGTAAAGAAAAATTGGAAAAATTGGAGCGTGAGAAATATGTGGTCGAGCGAAAGCTGACCGCAGCCATGCACAAGGAAAAACGATTGCAGAGCGAACTAAAGCGTTTGACCCGAAGTGGGCGAACCCACCGCCTTTGCACTCGTGCCGGAATGTTGGAAACCTTTTTGAAAGAGCCAACCACTCTGACCGATGATGATGTGATGGAGCTTTTGACTTTCATCTTCCACAGCGAAGCGATTCAAAAGAAGCTGGACTTGCTGATTGAGAACCGAAAGGAAACGGAGCAACCGAACGGGAGCTAAAAGACCCTTTTGGAAAAAGGGCGCAATTATACACCACCTAAAGATGGTGATTGCGTTCTGCCGAAAGCCCCATGCTGGGAGCCGATGATTTCCGCAGTCTGCTCCAATCATCCAGGGGAAGCTACACTTCCCCTGCGTTGGCTTTGCCAACTACCCCTTTGTAGACTTGCCGCCGAGAAACGATTGCAAGCAATCATTCCCCGACAGCAAGTTTATATTCCACCACCTGACCGTTGCTGAAAAGTATCGGTCATTTTTTGTTGCACCGAAAGGAGGTTCACACAAATTGCCAGTACCACATTTTAATATCAAAATCACACAGCGAAGCAAAGGTAAATCTGCGGTTGCCGGAGCTGCCTACCAAGCCGGAGAAAAGCTGTTTTCCGAGTATGACCAGAAAACCAAGAACTACACTTGCAAGAAAGAAGTGGTCTATACGGAAATCATGCTGCCCCCAAATGCTCCACCCGAATATGCTGACCGAGCGGCTCTCTGGAACTCCGTTGAAGAAATCGAAAAGCAATGGAACTCCCAGCTTGCAAGGCGGTTTGTTGCCGCTTTGCCCAGAGAAGTCCCGATGGAGCTATTACCGCAGATGGTCAAAGAATACTGCGAGGAGCATTTTGTTTCTAAGGGAATGTGTTGTGATTTCGCAATCCATGACCCCGACCCACCGGGACACAATCCGCACTGTCATTTCATGCTGACCATGCGAGCCATTGATGAAAATGGAAAGTGGCTGCCTAAGAGCCGAAAGGTTTATGACCTTGACGAGAACGGCGAGCGTATCAAGCTCCCCTCCGGCAGATGGAAAAGCCATAAGGAAGATACCGTTGACTGGAACGAACAGTATCATGCCGAGGAATGGCGGCATGGCTGGGAAGTTGTTCAGAACAAATATCTGGAGCTTGCCGGAAGTCCAGAACGGATTGATATGCGTTCTTATGAGCGACAGGGACTTGACATTATCCCAACCGTTCACATGGGAACTGCTGTCTCTGCGTTGGAGCGAAAAGGCATTGCGACCAACATCGGCAATCTGAACCGAGACATTAAAGCCGCTAACCGCATGATGAACGCTATCCGCAGCACCATCAAAAATCTGCGTGACTGGATCGCTGACATTCTGGAAGCTACCAAAGAAGTCCTTGCAGAGAATGAAGCAGCAAAGAAAAATGCTTCTCCGAACCTTGCCGTTCTACTGCGTGATTATCTGAATCTGCGAAAGGCAGAGCGTAGCGAATGGTCGAGATACGGACAGCAGAAAGGCACGACCGATGATTTGAAAACCATTTCCCAAGCTACCGTCTATCTACAACGGCATGAGCTTTTCACGCTGGAAGATTTGGACATCGCTCTGCAAGGGGTGAGTGAAAAGGCTACTGCCATTCGTGAAGATATGCAGACAGCCGCTAACCGCATGAAAGCTATCACAACCATTCAGAACGCTGTCGCTGATTGTGAAAAGCATAAAGCAGTCCATGACAAGTATATCAAAATCGGCTGGAAAATCAGAAAGGAAGCCTATGCCGAAAGCCACAAGGACGAGCTTACCGCTTTTAACAAGGCATACCGCACTTTGAAAAAGCATGGGGGTGATTTGAATGTGGACTTGAAAGCCTTGCAAAAAGAATATGACGATTTGAAGATTTCTCATACTAATCTGAAAGCACAGCTTGCCGCAGTCAACGAGGAATTGAAGCCGATGAAGGATATTCGCTACTGGGTCGGTAAGGTTCTATCGCCGGAACAGACAGCCACGAAACAGCCAGAGCCGAAGCATTCTCTCAAAGAACGCTTACTGTACGAACAGGAACAGAAGAAACAGGTGCAGAAAGCACCAAAACAGAAAAAACAGGATATGGAACTTTAACAGGCACTTGCCGTTTTCACTATGAAAATGTCGAGTGCCTTTTTTGTTTCCCGAAAGGATGATGCAATGAATGTATTTGAAGCAGTAAAACAGAATGTAACTACCAGACAAGCGGCAGAGCTGTACGGTATTCGTGTGGGTCGCAATGGAATGGCGGTCTGCCCCTTTCACAATGATAAGAACCCCAGCATGAAACTTGACCGCCGCTTTCATTGCTTTGGCTGTCAGGCAGATGGAGACGCAGTTGACTTTGTTTCCCGACTGTTTGGCTTGCCGAGCAAAGAAGCCGCTATGAAGATAGCTGATGATTTTGGTATCAGCTATGACAGCAGACAGAAACCGTCAATCAGACCAAAGATACGAGAACCTACCCCGGAGCAGAAATATCAGCAGGAAGAAAATCATTGCTACAAGGTGCTGTCTGATTACTTCCATCTTCTGAGGAAGTGGGAAAAGCAATACGCACCACAACGGACGGATGAAGTGTGGCATCCGCTTTTTGTGGAAGCGTTGCAGAAGAAAAGCTATATCGAATACCTGCTGGATATTCTTCTCTATGACACTCCCGAAGAAAAGAAAGCTCTTGTAGCCGAACAGAGAAAAGAGGTGATGAAACTTGAACAGCGAATTGCAGGACACACAGCCGAGCATGACCGTGGAAGAAGTCAGAGGAAGTCTGGACTTGACCGATAACGGAGCGATCAAGAACAGCATACGAAACTGTCTGACCGTCTTTCAGAATGACCCTGTTCTGCAAGGTGCTGTCCGATATAACATTCTGACGGAGCGTATCGACATTGTGAAGCCGCTTTGGTGGAGCAAGCAGACAGCGACCTTGACCGACACGGACTTAAATTATCTCATGCTCTATCTGGAAGATAAATATAGTCTGACCAGCGAGAAGAAAATACAGAAAGCTCTTTCCATTATCGCTGACAGCAACAAATACCACCCCATTCGAGATTATCTGAACGGTCTGGAATGGGACGGAACAGAACGCATCCGCTATGCCTTGCCCCGATTTCTCGGAGCTGAGGAAAGCGAGTACACTTACCAGGCATTACGGCTGTTCATGTTGGGAGCAATCAGCAGAGTGTTCAAACCGGGCTGTAAGTTTGAAGTTATGCTCTGCCTTGTGGGTGGACAGGGTGCAGGAAAGTCCACTTTCTTCCGTCTGCTGGCAGTCAAAGATGAATGGTTCTCCGATGACCTGAAAAAGATTGACGATGACAATGTGTACCGCAAAATGCAGGGACATTGGATTATCGAGATGTCGGAAATGATTGCCACAGCCAACGCTAAGAGCATTGAAGATATTAAGTCCTTTATCAGCAGGGCGAAAGAAACCTATAAAGTGCCGTATGAAACCCATCCGGCAGACCGCTTGCGACAATGCGTGTTCGGCGGTTCTTCCAATACGATGGACTTTCTGCCCCTTGACCGAAGCGGCAACCGTAGATTTCTGCCTATCATGGTACACCCCGAAAATGCAGAGGTTCACATTTTGGAAGATGAAGCCGCATCCAGAGCGTTCATTGATATGATGTGGGCAGAAGCCATGTTCATCTATCAGAACTTTCCTCTAAAGCTGACCTTATCAAAGGATATGGACAAGGAGCTGAAAGAATTGCAAAAGCAGTTTATGCCGGAGGACACGAAAGCAGGACTGATTCAGTCTTTTCTTGATAACTTCAAGGGTACACAGGTCTGCTCCAAGCTGATCTATGCAGAAGCTCTGAACCACCCTTTTGACGAGCCGAAGCAATGGGAAATCCGAGAAATCAATGAAATCATGAACAACAGCATTGAGGGATGGAAACCGTTTTCCAATCCACGCAGCTTCGCCAAGTACGGCAGACAGCGAGGGTGGGAACGCATACCACCGCCCGACAACGAGCCATCGGCAACAGGCTCAAATCTGACGGATGGTTTTCGAGAACTGACAGAGGAAGAAGCCCGACAGATGGAACTTCCATTCTGAAAAAATGACCGTGTTGCCGAGTAAGTTGTTATCCCGTTGCCGACCCCGTTGCAGGGCAAATCTCTTAAAAGTCCTTTATTTTCAAGGGGTTTTCTTCTCTGACAACGAAAGCAACGGAGAAATCAAAGAAAAAAGTAAAAATAGTAAATAAGCCAGATAGGACTATGTTCGAGGTTTTTTGAAGCCCGTTGCCGGACTTCGTTGCCGACCACACACCCTGTCTGGCTTTTTTCATTTCAAGGAGGTATTCAATGAACGCAACAACAATTCAGAACACAAACACTAACACACAGCCTTGTTTCCGCAAGACCATCGACAAGACCACCTATATCGTGCGTGTCCATTTCAGCGAGACCGCAACAGAGACGATGGCGGACAAAATCAAGCGTATGCTTCGTGATGAAGTCCGTAAGATGTGAACTTTTTGTAAATTTGATTAAAAAGTCCTTGACAATTCGTTTCAGGTAAGACAGCAAAATCTATTCTGATCAGTTGTGGTGCAAGACTCGCACCCTTTGATATTGCGGAACTGCGGGAGCTTATGAGTTATGACGAACTGGAACTGGATCTGGTTGGTGACAGGAAAACTGCATTGTTTGTTATTATTTCAGATACCGATGATACCTTTAATTTTATTGTTTCTATTATGTACACACAGCTTTTTAATCTGCTCTGTGACAGAGCTGATGATGTATATGGAGGCAGACTTCCAATTCATGTGCGGTGTCTCCTGGACGAGTTTGCGAACATCGGACAAATTCCTAAATTCGAAAAACTGATTGCTACGATTAGAAGCCGGGAAATCTCAGCTTCTATTATTTTGCAGTCAAAGTCTCAGCTTAAGGCAATTTATAAGGATAATGCCGATACCATCGAAGGGAACTGTGATACGACCTTATTCCTGGGTGGAAAGGAAAAAACGACATTAAAGGAAATAGCGGAGATTTTGGGAAAAGAAACCATAGATCTTTATAACACATCGGATACGAGAGGCAGTCAGCGGTCTTATGGAATGAACTACCAGAAAACAGGAAAGGAGTTGATGAGCCAGGATGAAATAGCAGTCATGGACGGGGGAAAATGTATTCTGCAGGTGAGAGGTGTCAGACCATTTTTCTCAAATAAATACGATATTTGCAAACATAAAAACTACAAATATCTGTCCGATTATGACAAAAAGAATACCTTTGATATTGAAAAATATCTGAGTACTAATCTGATACTGAAACCAGAGGATGAAGTGGAATTGTATCAGATGTAACTTCTCGACAAATTGTCGGGAAGTGGATCATGGGAGGAAATCATGAATAATTTGGAAAAAAGGAACAGTCGGTATCCATCGACGAAAATGAATATACCGACTGTACGTGTGAGGGATTTTCCAAGTAGAAAATCCTATGCTTAGTGTAGCACAAAAGGCAGGGTTTATATAGTGTTTTCTTCCCTTTCTGGAAAAAATCTAAGAAAGGACTGGAAAATGTAAGTTTTCCAAAGGTACACTTATGGCATTTTTTACAACGGCAATTACGACCTTAAAAACATTGGTTTGTGCAATCGGAGCCGGACTTGCAGCCTGGGGAGTGATCAATCTGCTGGAAGGATATGGAACGGACAATCCGGGTGCAAATGCTCATGTACAGTAAAGAAGCAAACAACCGAAAACAAGAGATAGACCGCCAGCACCACACTATTCCGAACCAAAGAGCAAACGACAAGCACCATGGAAATGTGTATAACTTGCTATTCCGTTATGGAAAAGTCCGTTCACAGAACATGGAAAAGCTAAAGAGCAGCTTTCCCACATTCTGCAAACGGACTTTCCCACAACTCCATAAGATAGCAAGTTATGCACATTACGCACAGTGCCGACTGCTGCGGAAGCCCTCTCATTTCATTATCTATTCAAGAAAATAAATTATGAATTTTTTCTTAACACTACTGCGGTAGTGTTGACAACCGATTAAGAAAGGTGTAATGTGTAATCAAGCAGAAACTACTGCGGTCTTGTGGAAAGGAGGAAACAAATGGATATTAAACTTTTCGATTCAGAATTGAAAGTAATGTGTGTGCTTTGGAACGAGGGCGACACCACTGCAAAACACATATCCGACGTTCTGAAAAAAGAAATTGGCTGGAACATGAATACTACCTACACACTGATAAAAAGGTGTATCAAAAAAGGGGCGATTGAACGTTCCGAGCCTAATTTCATGTGCCATGCCCTTATTCCCAAAGAAGAAGTACAGGAAGCGGAAACAAAAGAATTGGTTGACAAGATTTATGACGGTTCAGTTGACAAACTGTTTGCAGCCCTGTTAGGCAGAAAAAAGCTTTCCGCTGAACAGATTCAGAAGCTCAAGCAGATTGTGGAAGATTTGGAATGAGGTGGTGTAAATGAATTTACTGCAAATGAGCTTTTCGGGGGCTGCTTTCATTACTGCGGTAGTGATTATCCGTGCGGTGGCAATCAATAAACTGCCGAAAAAGACTTTTCTTGTTTTATGGGAATTGGTGATATTAAGACTGCTTATCCCGTTTTCGATTCCGTCAATGTTTAGTGTTTATACGTTGGTAACTCATAGCATATCTTCTACAACATTGCCGGAAGCTGGAACAGATTACAACATTCCCACTATGCAAGGGCTGTTTGTTACGACACAGGGAGCAGAACAGCCGCCAGAGAATATTTTATCATCTGTTTCCATGTGGTTTATTGTATGGTGTGCAGGAATAATACTTATCGCATTGTTTTTTGTAATATCCTATTTGCGTTGTCTGATTGAATTTCGGACAGCTTTACCCGTCCACAACCATTATGTAGAAAAGTGGCTGGCGGAACGCCCATTGAAACGTCCAATTTTGGTAAAGCAATCTGATAGGATTTCCGCCCCATTAACTTATGGCATTTTCCGTCCTGTTATTTTGGTGCCGAAAAAAATGGACTGGAAAAATGAAAAACAACTGCAATATGTCCTCTCACATGAATATGTGCATATTTATCGCTATGATACTGTAACAAAGCTGATTGCGACACTTGCCCTTTGTATTCATTGGTTCAACCCCTTTGTGTGGGTGATGTATATTCTTTTTAACCGTGATATAGAACTGGCTTGTGATGAAAGCGTCATACGACAATTTGGAGAAAAATCAAAATCTGCCTATTCGCTAATGCTTATCAACATGGAAGCAACGAAAAGTGGGCTATTGCCATTTTGTAACAGCTTTAGTAAAAATGCTATCGAAGAAAGGATAACTGCTATTATGAAAACAAAAAAAACAACTATTTTTTCGCTGGTACTGGCGTGTCTGATTGTTGTCGGGGTAGCTACAGCATTTGCAACTTCCGCCCAAGCTAATAATAATCCAATTTTTGAAGAACAGGAGTACAAACCAATACATGCTTCCGAGAATGCTTCAGATTACGATACGGCGGCAGAACTGCCCGGCGGTAATATTGACTATGGGATATATGAAGAATATGGATTGATTTATGATAAGAATAGCAAGTGCTACACTTACAAGGGAAATGTTGTCCGATTTTTTAATGACCCAGTGGGCGGCGCAAGTTTTACCAATTTCTTTACGGGAACAGTGGATATTGAAGCGGAACGGGATACAAACGATAAACTTATTGGTATTCGGGAATGCACAAAAGAAGTTTATGACAGGCATACAGAAAAGTATGAAAATTCAGGACTTAAATCAATGCCCGCTGGCACTTCTACAGAAAATGGAGATATGATTAGAAATCATGAATCTTACAGCATGGAATCTGGAGATAAGACAGAAAACATGAATACGCTCCAAGATTATGAATCCTATGGCATAGTTTATCACCCAAAAGATGGGTATTGGTACTACAACGACCAGATAATTGGTATATTCATTGATACTAAAAAACCCATCATCTATTTTAATAACAGTGGCAGTATATATCTTTCCATTGCTGAAAATAGTGAAAATGGAGTTATGGAGATTAAGGAAATTTCCGAAGCGGAAGCACAAAAACTTTTACGGGATAATAATTCGGGCAATTCTGCTTCATTCACAGTAGAAACCTTGAAATAACAAGTGTCTTATAAACCATACGCCGTATTATGTGGGAGAAAGGGGGAACTATTTATGCCTTGCACAGAAGCATATAAGGAGCATATCGAGTACACCTTTAATGCCTTTTGCAGAGTTGTCATACACTATGCAGCAATCAACGCATGGCGTGACAGGGATAAACGGCGGCAAAGGGAAATATCCTTTGAATATCTCACAGAAGAAAAGTTTTATCCATTTTGTACGTCAGACACATATTTCATAGACCCTTACAAGCAATACCCTGTTACGATATGCGGTCAGAGGGTTATCCTCACAAATGGAAATCTTGCCGAAGCCCTGTCCTCTCTGCCAGAGAAAAAGAGGGAAATCATTTACCTTTATTTTTTCGGGCGTTACACACAGCAGGAAATCGGGGAACTGTACGGACGCTGCCGGAGTACGGCGTGGCATCACATACACAGTGCCTTGCAAATGCTGCATGAAGAAATGGAGGTGCTTTTCCATGAGGAATCCTAAACTTGTACCGTATGAAACCATTGTCCGGGCGACCAGCGGAGAGCCGGAAGCCATTGACGAGGTTTTGCGGCATTACAGCAAGCGAATCTGGCTTGCTTCCCTTGAAAACGGACAGGTCAACAAGGACACAGAGGACAACATTAAACGGCGGCTTATCGCTGCCCTGTTCCAGTTCCGCTTTGACGGACAGCCTACCTAACAGGAGGTGAGATTTGTCGCAAAAATAGTCATGCTTATATTTAACGACACAGAAGAAAAAGCGGTTGAGAAAGCCATAGCCGCCCTTGCTGATATGATACCGCTGGAAGCCATGCAGCCGCCCCACTCCCCCGTACTTACTTTTCCGGGATTGGAAATAAAATTGCACCAACGCCGGGTATTAAAAAACGGCACAGACATTCCCCTCACACGTTTAGAGTACGGCGCACTCTGCTGCCTTGCCACCAGTCCGGGGAGGGTATTCACAAAGGCGCAAATCTTTGAAGCCGTGTGGAGCCTGGAAAGCGAAAGCTGCCAGTCAAACGTGGCAAATGTGATATGCAATCTACGGAAAAAGATAGAGCCGGACAGCGGCAAGCCCACTTACATAAAGACCGTTTTAGGCGTGGGCTACAAGTTTGCTTCCGGGGAATGATAACAGAATAACCGCCGCCCATCAGCGGCAGCCAAAGACAGGAAATCAAGAAAAGGTTTCCTGTTTTTTTGCGCCCAAAACCAAGCCGGATTTTGCACCGCAATAAAATAATTCAAATACTTTTGGAAAACATTGCCTAAATTTTCTTTTTTCCCGTAGTAGGTAGTAAGGGGAAAAATAATTGCCGGAAAGTTTGGCATTTTTTGAAACCGTCCGTATATCACTGCAAAACGGAACTGATTCTTCCGTTTTTGTCAAATTCTGTTACGAAAACACGAAAAGAAATTCCGGGGAACTTTGCCAGATTTGCCTTGCCGTGCGTAGTAAGTAATAGAGGGAGAAATCCCGCCGCATAGCTGGCAGAATCCACGCCCCGCCCACCGGAGGTATCAGCAAAAGCCCACACAGAGGAAGCCGTCACTTTCTTAGAGCAAGATTCTACCACAGTACCAAATTTCGCTAATCGCTCATTTTGTCCTATGGGAATCTTGTTGGGGTTGCCACCCCAAGCCCGCCTTTTTGCGGCTTGCGCCGCTTGAAAAATCCCCGAAAAAATATTTTCGGATTTTTCAAAAAACACTTCCGCTTTGCCCCCTGTTTTTCTCCTATTGGTGAGAGGGCAAACCATAAAAAGAAAGGAGCTGAAAGCCATGAAAAGATACAACACGCCCCACCGCCACCGGGTAATCAAGACACGCTTGACCGAGGAAGAATACGCCGAGTTTTCCGAGCGTGTCACCCTCTGCAAAATGAGCCAAGCCGAGTTTATCCGGCAAGCCCTTATTAAGTCAAGCATACGCCCGGTTATCACCGTTTCCCCGGTCAATGATGAACTGCTTTCTGCCGTTGGGAAACTCACAGCCGAATACGGGAAAATCGGCGGCAACTTGAACCAGATTGCCCGCTGTCTGAATGAGTATGGCGCACCTTATAACGCCCTCTCCCAAGAAGTGCGAGCCGCCACAGCGGAGCTTGCCGCCTTGAAGTTTGAAGTCTTGCAGAAAGTAGGTGAAGCCGTTGGCAACATTCAAACATATCAGCTCTAAAAATGCCGATTACGGAGCTGCCGAGCAGTACCTAACCTTTGAGCATGACGAGTTTACCATGAAGCCCACACTGGACGGAAACGGGCAGCTTGTTATCCGTGATGATTACCGCATTTCCTCTTTGAATTGCGGTGAGGAAGATTTTGCAATCGCCTGTATGCGCTCCAATCTGAAATACGGCAAGAACCAGAAACGGGAGGACGTAAAGAGCCACCATTACATTATCAGTTTTGACCCCCGTGACGCACCAGACAACGGCTTGACCGTAGACCGGGCGCAAGCGTTGGGCGAGGAATTTTGCAAGACACATTTCCCCGGACACCAAGCCCTTGTATGCACCCACCCGGACGGGCATAACCACAGCGGCAACATTCATGTGCATATCGTAATCAATTCTCTACGGATTGCGGAAGTGCCGCTACTGCCCTACATGGAAAGACCAGCGGACACAAGGGAGGGTTGCAAGCACCGCTGTACGGACGCAGCTATGGAGTATTTCAAAGCGGAAGTCATGGAGATGTGCCACCGGGAAAACCTCTATCAGATTGACTTATTGCATGGGAGCAAGAACCGCATTACCGAGCGTGAGTATTGGGCGAAACGGAAAGGACAAGCCGCACTGGATAAAGAGAACGCTTTCCTTGCCGCCACAGGAGAACCGCCCAAACTTACAAAATTTGAAACCGACAAGGAGAAATTAAGGCGCACAATCCGAGCCGCCCTGTCCTCTGCTATCTCTTTTGAGGACTTCTCCGGGAAGCTGTTACAGCAAGGCGTAACTGTCAAGGAGAGCCGGGGGAGGTTGAGTTATCTCACGCCGGACAGGACGAAGCCCATCACCGCCCGGAAATTAGGTGATGATTTTGACCGTGCCGCCGTACTGGAAACACTCACCATAAACGCACAGAACGCCGCCAGAGCCGCCGAAACGCCCGCACCCAAACAAGAATACCCCCGCAGTATAAAAGACCGTTTACAGCGGAATAAAGCCGCTGTAAACACCCCGAAACAAGACAGCGTACAGCGCATGGTAGACATAGCCGCCAAGAAAGCCGAGGGCAAGGGGAAAGGATATGAGAAATGGGCGACCTTACACAACTTGAAGCAAATGGCGGCTACCGTGAGCGTTTACGAGGAATCCGGCTTTTCTTCCCCGGAAGAACTGGAAGCCGCCCTTGCCGCCGCCAGCGCAGAGCTGTCAAACGTCCATGCGGAACTGAAAGCCGTGGAAAGCACTTTGCGTGAGAAAAAGGACTTACAGAAACAGCTATTGGCGTACATCAAGACCAAGCCAGCCCGTGACGGATTGCGGGCGCAGAAAACGGAGAAAGCCCGGAGAGCTTACCGGGAGCAGCACGAAAGCGAGTTTATCATTTCCGAATCTGCCGCCCGGTATTTCAAGGCACAGGGAATCTCCAAGCTGCCAGCGTCCAAAGCATTACAGACCGAGATTGAGCAGCTTACCAAAGAGAAAAACGCCCTTTACAACGAGTACCGGGAGAAGAAAGCGAACGTCCGGGAATTGCAGACCGTGAAAAGCAATCTTGACAAGATATTACGCCGTGAGCCGGAACGGGGAAAGGGGCGGGAAAATGAACGGTAAACGCCCATACATGGACTACCCACAGTACAGAGCCGCCCGCCGCCTTGTGCATGAGTGCTGCAACTACGATAACGGCAACTGTATCTTGCTGGATAACGGCGAGCCTTGCGTATGCGTCCAGAGTATCAGCTATTCGCTTATATGTCGCTGGTTTAGGATAGCCGTGCTGCCGCTGGACGGGAAACTGGAAGCCGCCCTACTCCACCGGGCAGACAGGAAACGCTGTACCGAGTGCGGCGGCTATTTTCTCCCCAAATCAAACCGGGGGAAATACTGCCCGGATTGCGCCGGACGCATGAAAAGAATCCATGCCACACAGCGCAAGCGAAAACAGAGGGATAAATGTCACGCTTTAGGATATTCCAGACCCCCGTAAATCAAGGCTTTTTTGACCGCCCTCAAAGGGTATGCGATACATTTATCCTTTATCCCCGAAAATGCCGTTTTAACTGCGTAACAGAAGCCACAGACAGGAGGTGAGAACCATAACCGAATACATCACAGCCGACACCATCATGCCGCCGTTTTTCCGATACCCCCGTTTTCTGCTGAAAATGGACTTGTCACAGACCGCAAAGCTGCTTTATTCGCTGCTCCTTGACCGTTCCGAACTCTCACAGAAGAACGGCTGGCAAGACAATGAGGGCAGGACATACATTGTCTACCCTGTTTCGGAGATAGCGGAAATGCTGGATAAAGGCAGCACCGCCATAAAAGCCGCACTGAACGAGCTGGACGCTGCCGGGCTTCTGGTGAGGGAACGCCGGGGCTTTTCCGCACCGAACCGCCTTTATGTGAAAATACCGCAAGTGCCAGTGGTACAGTTTTCCGACCATATGACCGCCATACAGTCGGAAAAGCGACCCTCTGATAGCCGGAAAAGCGACCCTCATAAGGACGGAAAACCGACCTTTGCGTTGGACGGAAAACCGACCCCTAACCAACTTACTATAAACAAACTAAAAGAGAACCAACTAAAAGGAGCGAGTGGGAAGCCGCCCGCCCCGTTTGGCAGATACCAGAATGTTTTACTCTCTGAAAGCGAATATGCGGAGCTGAAAGAGGAATACCCGGACAGGCTGGAACGGCTCATTGAGGAAATGAGCGAGTTCATAGCTGCCACCGGGAATGATTATGTGTGCCATGCCGCCGCATTGCGCCGCTGGTTAAACCGGGAGAAAAAGGAGAACCCGAAAAAGGGAATCCCCGATTATTCCTACAAAGAGGGCGAGAGCCTTTGACCGCATAGACACAACGCCCCGTAAACAGGGCGTGAAAGACCATGAACAAGGAGGAACGATTTTATGTGTGATTACGATAACGCTATTTTCCGGCTTGCCACGGCACAGGAAGCAGAGCTGGAGGACTACACGGGCGAGGACGGGCTTTTGTATTGCGGGAGCTGCCGCCAGCCCAAAGAAGCCTACTTCCCGGAGGGCAAAACCTTTTTCGGACGTGACCGCCACCCCAAAGAATGTGACTGCCAGCGGAAACGCCGGGAAACGCTGGAAGCCAGCCACCGGGAACACAAGCACCAGGAGGAAGTGGAACGGCTGAAACGGACAGGCTTCACCGACCCGGCTATGCGGGAATGGACGTTTGAAAACGACAACGGGAAATGCCCCCAAATGCACAAAGCCTATTCCTATGTGGAACAATGGGAACGGGTAAGCACCGGGAACTATGGATTGATTTTGTGGGGGAATGTCGGCACAGGGAAAAGCTATTTTGCCGGGTGTATCGCCAATGCCCTCATGGAGAAAGAGGTTTCCGTGTGCATGACAAACTTTGCCCTTATCCTCAATGACCTTGCCGCCAGCTATAAGGACAGGAACGAGTACATAGCCCGCCTTTGCAGCTTCCCTCTGCTTATCCTTGACGATTTCGGCATGGAGCGTGGCACGGAATACGGGCTTGAACAGGTTTACAACGTGGTTGACAGCCGATACCGCAGCAGAAAGCCGCTGATTGTCACAACAAATTTGACACTGGAAGAATTGCAGAACCCGGAGGACACCGCCCATGCCCGGATATATGACCGCCTTACGGAAATGTGTACCCCCGTCCGCATTACCGGGGAGAATTTCAGAAAAGCCAGAGCACGGGAGAAAATGGAACGCCTTAAAAAGCTGCTGAACGGAAAGGAGATTTGCCTATGACCGACACGCCCAAGAAAAGCACCACCACCACCGCCCACCGCCCGGATTGCGTGACAGAAGTACGCCGGGGGAACACCGTCCTTGTGGTTTCCGGCTATTTCAAACAAGGAACTACCGCCACCGCCGCCGACAAGATGATGAAAGTGCTGGAAGCGGAAAGCGCAGCCGGGGGAACAGCCGCACACGCTATGTAATGCGATAAGCCTTAATAAAATAATGTGATATTTTTCGACATAAAGTAGCAAAAAGGACTGTACAGCAAGCCCCGCCCTATGGTATAATAAACCTACGGAATAGTGGGGCTGGCTGTCGGAAATGGAGGAAACCATGACAAGACAGACCACCCAAAAACTGATTACCGCCCTATATCCGAGATTGTCGCACGAGGACACGCTCCAAGGCGAATCCAACTCCATAAGCAACCAGAAGCGAATCCTTGAAGCCTACGCAAAACAGAACGGCTTTTCCAACCTCAAATGGTACACGGACGACGGATTCTCCGGGGCAAATTTCCAAAGACCCGGCTTCCAGTCCATGCTTGCCGACATTGAAGCGGGGCTTGTGGGAACGGTTATCGTAAAGGATATGTCAAGGTTAGGGCGGAACTACTTACAAGTGGGAATGTACACGGAAATGATTTTCCCACAGAACGGCGTCCGTTTCATTGCAATCAATGACGGCGTTGACAGCGCACAGGGCGAGAATGACTTTGCGCCTTTGCGAAATATTTTTAACGAATGGTTGGTGAGGGATACGAGCAAGAAAATCCGGGCGGTAAAACGCTCAAAAGGCATGAGTGGGAAGCCTGTCACAAGCAAGCCCGTGTACGGCTACCTCATGGACGAGGACGAAAATTTCATCATTGACGAGGAAGCCGCCCCCGTGGTGAAGCAGATATACAGCCTTTGCCTTGCCGGGAACGGTCCGACCAAGATAGCCCGTATGCTCACGGAGCAGGAAATCCCCACGCCGGGAACGCTGGAATACCGCCGGACAGGGAGAACCCGCCGCTACCACCCCGGCTATGAGTGCAAGTGGGCGGCGAACACCGTGGTACATATCCTTGAAAACCGGGAATACACGGGCTGCCTTGTGAACTTCAAGACCACCACCCAATCCTACAAATGCAGCAAGATTATCTACAACAGCGAGGACAAACAGGCAATCTTCGAGAACCACCACGAGCAGATAATCGACAGGGACACATGGGAGCGTGTGCAGGAGCTACGCAAGCAGCGCAAACGCCCTAACCGCTATGATGAAGTGGGCTTGTTCTCCGGCATACTCTTTTGTGCCGATTGCGGAAGCGTCATGTACCAGCAGAGGTATCAGACGGACAAGCGGAAACAGGACTGTTACATATGCGGCAGCTACAAGAAGCGCACGGCAGACTGTACGGCGCACTTTATCCGCACCGACCTGTTGACCGCCGGAGTGACCGAGAACCTACGGAAAGTCACCAGCTACGCCGCCAAGCACGAAGCCCGGTTTATGAAGCTGTTGACCGAGCAGACCGAGGACGGGAGCAAACGCCGGAACGCCGCCAAGAAGAAAGAGCTGGAAGCGGCAGAAAAACGGATTGCGGAACTCTCCGCTATCTTCAAGCGGCTGTATGAGGACAGCGTGGCGGGGCGCATATCGGACGAGCGTTTCACGGAACTTTCGGCAGACTACGAAGCCGAGCAAAAGGAACTGAAAGAGAAAGCCGCCGCCTTGCAGAGCGAGCTTTCCAAGACGCTGGAAGCCACGGCAAACGCTGAAAAGTTTATGAAAGTAGTACGCAAGTACACCAGCTTTGAGGAACTCACCCCTACCCTGCTGCGGGAGTTTGTGGAGAAAATCGTAATCCATGAATCGGAAGCACTGGACGGGAAACGGCGGGGGAAGCTCCGCAGACAGGAAATCGAAATCTATTACTCTTTTGTCGGCAAGGTAGAGCTGCCCGACTAAAGCCCGACCCGTCCGGCAGTCAGCCGGACAGGGAACGGCAAAATTTTTTACACTTCTTTTACTTCTTTATCTCACATGAGCAAAGTCACAAGGAATAAAACAGTTCATGGCTAATTAAAGGGAACAAAAAAGAAAGGAAAACCAATCCAGACGGTATCAGCGGCAGGATACAAGAATAAATTGTGATTTCACAAGATTGGTGCTATAATAAGAGAAAAGTTCCTGCCGGGGCAGCCGCCCCGGTGGTATGGATAGAAAGGCAGGAAAACAATATGCACATCAGCTATAAACCACTCTGGCACACACTGTTAGAGCGTGATATGAGGAAAGAGGATTTAAGGCTTGCTGCTGGTATGACAACAAATATGATTGCCAACATGAGCAAAGAGGGAAAGCACATCAGCATGGATACATTAGCCCGTATCTGCGAAACGCTGAATTGTGAGATTACCGATGTGATTGAGTTAGTACCAGACGAGCCTGCTTCCACAGGAGGTAAGGAACATGAGAGAATTGAAACCAAGAATAACGGAAAACGGAATTGATTATATCCTTGTCGGAGATTACTACATCCCGGACTTGAAACTGCCGGAGGAACACCGCCCTATCGGAAAGTACGGACGGATGCACCGGGAATATTTAAGGGAAGTCCACCCAGCCAGATTGAATACATTGATACTGACCGGAGAATTGTGGACATATCTTGCAGACCTGAACGAACAGGCACAGGAACGGTTAGACACTATCATGGAGCAGATGAAAGCCACCGAGGGCGTGACAGAGGAATTGAAGCGAACTCAACAAATGGAATGGGTGCAGCGTTGTAATAACATTCACAACCGGGCAGAAGAAATTGTTTTGCATGATATAATTTATTCATACGGGAGTAATTAAATCGGAGGTATATAAGATGATTGAAATTGTATTTGGTGAAAGTGCCTGTGGAAGTTTGAAAATTGCCCAAACTTATGGTAAGGGAAAGTATAGAGGAAGTGCAGTTTCGGTCTTTATGAGGCACGAAGATGGGAGTGTTCCATCTTCAGATGAAATGAAAGAAGCACAAATTCAAGCACAGGAACAAGAACATATTGCTTGGGAGAATGCTATTCCATTGGGAGGCAAGAGCAGTGATGTTTATTGTTTTGATATGGCTCTTAGTGTGGGAGATATTTCTGATAATGGAATTGGCGAACAGCGGAAAAATGTTCTCAAGAAAATGCTGTCTGTCTGGTTTGTAGAGGATTTAGACTATCAGGTTGAAGAAAAAATACAGAAAATTAAAACTACATTGTCTTCGGTTATTGAACGATATGTAGCTGGGGAAGAAGTTCGTATTTGGTATAGCTATAATCCGGATGAACTTTGCGGTATGTACTGGCTTATGAAACAACTTCGACCATTAAACTGTCAGACAACAATTTATTTGGTTAAGTTACCTGCCTGGGAATATGGAAAAGAAAATACTATGACATCCAAAATAGCATGGGGTGAGGTTTCTCCTGGCGAATGGGGAAAATATATAACTCTACAAGAAAAAGCTAAGCCTGTATTTCTTTCAGCTTGTGCTATGAAATGGAATCAACTTCAAAATGAAAATGCACCTTTGCGTGCAATGCTAAATGGTAAATTGCAAAGTGTTTCAGAAGATATATATGATAGTTTCATTCTTCGTGAAATTGCGGAACAGCCAGAGCAATTCAAAATGGCTATTGTTATAGGTAATGTTTTAGGAAAATATCAACTTGGAATTAGTGATGTATGGATTTCTAATCGCATTGATAAAATGCTTGAAGATGGTGTGTTGGAAATTATACAGGACGCACCAAAGGGAGAAACAAATTATCGCCGGATATTAAGAAAACGAATGAAATAATAACCACAGCAAGAACCGCTGCTACATGGAAGGCACCCCAACCATGCAACAGCGGTTTTTTTTACCGTTTTTTCCTCTGGCTGATAGGCGTTCCCATTTTCTTTGATTTTTTGAGAATCCGAATCAGCCAGCGAAATTCTTCGTCTGACAGATTTTTATAGTTGATACCGAGCTGCTTGCAGTAAAGGACAACCAGCTTTTCATCCCGGCTGCCCTTGAAATTTTCGACTGCTTCGAGATTTTCTTTCAATTCATCGGCAACGGTGGTCTGGGGCGCACTCTCACTGTCCTTTTTGTGGGCTTCCCGAATATCCCGGATAATCAGGTTGAGGTCATCCAGAACCATGTGACTGAAATACTCATCATCACTGATATGTGCGGCTTGCAGCACCTTCAAATGCGGGTCATCTTCGCCGGGGCGATACCGTTCAATGATTTCATGCCGGACGGTATCGACAAGGGCATTGAGGTTTTGAATCTGCATGGTGGCAATCCCGTCCACATAAATCTCAATGTCTGCAAGAAACTTGATAAAATCTTTATGTGTGGCAAGCTCACAGAGCAGACGGTTGTTAATCCGACCACTTTTCAAAAGTGCCACCATCTCATCATTCAAATGCAGCTCCGTTAATGGTATGTTGATCTGCTCCCGGTTCTCTGTCCGGCACAGTAGATAATCAACGGAAACCCCATAGAAGTCTGCCAGCGTGATAAGGTTGCCATGATTGATTTCCTTATAATCTTCTTTTTCATAATTTCCAAGAGCTGATTTGGAAATACCCGTCAGTTCTGATAATTCTTCCAGATTTAAGCCTTTGTCCTTGCGGAGTTCCCAAAGGCGTTCCTGTATGCTTGTTGCTCCTTTCATGGGCGCACGCTCCTTTCCGGCGGTTTCATTGCTGCCGCTTAACTGGATTATATCACACTTTCCGCAATCGTGGAAATTTCTGATTTTTACCCTTAATTCCTACTTTGTGGACATACGGCACAGGGCACAAAAATGTTCTATGATACAGGTAGTTCATCGATGGATTATTCCAATCGAATGACCAGCCTGTGTGGGATATGCTTCCCCGGCGATGTAGCGCCATGACTTTTGGCAGGGATATGGAGGAACCCTGACCGAAACGAGCGTACCAAAGGGAGCGATACGCCGCTGTGAGATTCAGGGGAGGAACGACACCGGGGAGAACTGGCGGACTGACACCGAAATGATACCGAAACACGACAATCTGATAGGGGGACAGTCTACCCTATCGCTGATACTTCGGGAGATTTTAGGCGGCTCTATGACCGTAATTTTGTCGAAAATCGCCCCGAAACCATACACTAAAACAGGAGGAAGCGCAATATGCCGAGAATGAGCAAAAAGAGGAAGCATGAGCTTTCCTTTTACCTCAATGACCGGGGGCGTGTCACTTACAACGAATTATGCCGGAAATGCCAGCATGGGTGCAAGCAGAGCTTCCGGGCGGTTGTGGTTGACTGCCCCCGTTATTTATCCAAACGAGCAAAGAAAAAGGAGGAACACACCGAATGAATTTTGAATTTATGACGATAGACACACCATTGCCGCCCTGTATGCCCTTTCCCATAGCGTTGACAGGATTTCCAGTCAGCAGCACCGCAAAGGTCATGTACTGCCGGATGCTGGACGCTATGCTATCCAAAGGGCAGGAGGACGAGAACGGAATCCTGTTTGTCTGCTTCCCTG